>JAGHUB010000106.1 GCA_018065025.1 Candidatus Equihabitans merdae | reverse complement strand
CCAAGAAAGTTATCGAGTATCTGCAGAACCATCCTAAGGTAGAAAAAGTCAACCATCCCAGCCTGCCGGATCATCCGGATCACGCCCTGTTCGAAAAATATTTCCCCAACGGCGGTGCTTCTATCTTCACGATCCAGATCAAGGGTGGCAAGGATGAGGCCTTCAAGTTCATCGACAATCTGAAGATCTTCTCACTTCTGGCTAACGTAGCTGATGTTAAGAGCCTGGTTATTCATCCGGCCAGCACTACGCACAGCCAGCTGACAGACGAAGAGCTGAGCGAAGTAGGTATCTATCAGAACACCATTCGCCTCTCCATCGGTACAGAACACATCGATGATATCATCGCAGACCTGGATCAAGCATTTGAAGTGATCTGATACCCCTATCCCACTCACTAAGTGATATACTATTAAATACTAATCCCAACCAAAGAAAGGAATTACCACTATGGCTAATATCTATACATCCGCTGACCAGCTCATCGGCAGCACACCTCTTCTGGAACTCTCTAACATCGAAAAAGAAAATGATCTGAAGGCAACTATCCTGGCTAAACTGGAATACTTCAATCCCGCCGGCAGCGTTAAAGATCGTATCGCCAAGGCCATCATCGATGATGCTGAAGCAAGCGGCGCACTTAAGAGTGGTGCCACTATCATCGAACCCACATCAGGCAACACCGGTATCGGCCTGGCTTCCGTAGCCGCCGCCAGAGGTTATCGCCTCATCCTGACCATGCCTGAAACCATGAGCGTTGAACGTCGTCAGCTTATCAAAGCCTATGGCGCTGAAATCGTTCTGACAGAAGGCTCCAAGGGTATGAAGGGCGCCATCGCCAAGGCTGAAGAACTGGCTGCCGAAATCGAAAACAGCTTCATCCCCGGTCAGTTCGTCAACCCCGCCAACCCCAAAGCCCACTACGCTACCACAGGTCCGGAAATCTGGAAAGACACAGATGGTAAGGTAGACATCTTCGTAGCCGGTGTTGGTACAGGCGGTACTGTTACAGGTACAGGTGAATACCTGAAAGCTCAGAACCCCAACGTTAAGGTTGTAGCTGTTGAACCGGCAACTTCCGCCGTTCTTTCCACCGGTGTAGCCGGTCCTCATAAGATCCAGGGTATCGGCGCAGGTTTCGTACCGGATGTTCTGAACACTTCCGTCTATGATGAAATCATCCCGGTTGCCAATGAAGATGCCTTTGCTACAGGCAAACTCATCGGCCGCAAGGAAGGTGTCCTGGTAGGTATTTCCGCAGGTGCGGCAACCTATGCTGCCATCCAGCTGGCAAAACGTCCCGAAAATGCAGGCAAGACTATCGTAGTCCTTCTGCCTGATACCGGCGACAGATATCTCTCCACTCCTCTCTTTGCTGATTGATCGACAAATTTCCAATCAACACCACCCGTCCAACGGGTGGTTTGCTCACGGGCTATAAGCCCTTGTTACCGGCCAGCGCCTAAAGACGCGGGCTTTCACTTTGTTCAAGCCATCTTGCCTTTGCCGCTTTTGCCACCCCTTGAAGGGGTTTTGGTATTACTTGCTACCCTTAAAAGGGTCTTCGTACTCTT
>JAGHUB010000257.1 GCA_018065025.1 Candidatus Equihabitans merdae | reverse complement strand
ATTTCAAAGGGCTGACCGGCATTTGGAGTAGCAACCAGAGTACCTTTAACGATAACAGCAGAACCTACATTCAGATGTGAAACTTCCTGGAAGTTGTCCATCTCATCGTGGATAACAACCTGAAGGGTCTCGAAGAAGCTGCCGTCGTGAACAACAACGAAAGCGAAAGACTTGGAGGCACGGATGGAACGAACCCAACCGCCTACAGCAACCTTCTGATCCAGATACTTCTCAGTGTTTCTGAACAATTCTTTTACAGTTACAAGTGATTCCATGATATTTCTCCTTATCAAACACAACGAGATTTATTCCTTAATAGTGGCCTGAGGTTCTACAACAGTGAGGAAAATGTTACCACCGGCTGTGAAGGCCTCTGTTGAATCGTTGATGCCGTACCAGATGTGTTCACCTGTTGCGAAATCATACAGACGAGTATTGTACTTGTTGTACCCTACGATCATGGCCACGGAACCATCCATGAAACGACCCAGAACAGGACGACCCAGACTTACCTGGTAGAGAACCTGATCCAGTGAGCAGCCGCTCAGATCCAGAACAGTACCTGCATCGCCAATCCGCTCCTGAAGTTCATTGGCATTCAGGGTGGGAGTCTTCATGGCTTCCGGAATGTATTCGTTGGCTATTTCATTTTCGTCGGCTTTATTACCGCGTTCATAAATATACTGCCCTTCGCCGTTAAGTGCAATGCCTTTTAACTCATCTGCGGCCAAAACTGCTTCATAAGGCTTGGTTGTAACCTCTTTCAGCTTGCCCTGACCATAGACATAGTAAAGGGGAACGGTGACATTGTATTCCACACCGGATGACAGCATCCCTTCTGATAAGAAGCGGAAGGGGACAGACATAACCAGAGGTTTCAGGTTAGTCATGTGTTTTTCCAGGGAAATGGTGGTAGTTCTGCCCTGACGGTTGTTGGAACCATTCTTTAATGTATAGGGCAATGTTGCCGCCTGCTGGTTATTCATAATGTTGTCTGTATCTGTTCCGTGGTAATTACCTTCGCCGTCACGAACTACACGATTCAGTTCGATCAAGCCACTGGTGATTTCTACATCGGTGATCCAGACACCATCTTTTTCATAATTAAGAACTTCTTCACCGGTCTTATCTTCGATGGCCAGACGATGCATGGCGAAGATCAGTTCACCGGAAAGCTTGCGGCGCAGGTCATCATGACGGGCTTCACCATAGACGAAGTCATCATTAATGAAACCAAGAGCCTGCAGATAGCAGTTATCGCCGGCTTCGATAGTACGGCTGTAACCGTCATCCAAAGTCATCACAGTCAATGAAGGCGATGTTTCTCCACGCATCTCATTGGCGTAGGCGATCTGATCACCTTTCTGTGAAACCTTGAGACGATCCGGGTTGATACCTGACAGAAGGACTTCTGTCTCCTGATTGGCCAGGTCCACTTTCAGGATATTTCCTGCCAGATAACCGTAATAGAAGTCGGAAGGTGTGATGTAATTCAGGCGTTGCAGGTCATTTTCCAGAAGTTCGTAACCTCTCTGGTCTTCGATGAAGGCCCGCTCTTCTACGCAGCTGCTCTCTGCCAGATAACGGCAGACCAGAATACCCTGATGACCTTCGTAACGGCCACGGTTCATGTAACCGCAGACAACGAAGTCTACATCACCGCCGGACTTGACTCTGACCACTTTGATATCGTATTCATCGTGGTCATCTCTCAGATCACCCTTGTCGGAATCATCATGGAAGGTGAAAATGCGGGTAATCTTCTCTGCGGAACGACTGTAGGACCACAAGGCGCCGTCTTTAACAAATGCAATGACATCGCCGTGATCGTCGGTGTCAACACTAAGTGCATCAGATGCTGTAACACCCAGGGCGATACTGGAAACATCCACCACGCCGCTGTCAGAAGGATCAAAGACCTGAACAGCACGGCGATTGAAATCCAGAAGACGGATACGGTCTGTGCCGTAACGCATACGGTAATACTCTTCTACCCGATAGATCTCTGTGTCGCCACCATCATTTGTGGCTGACATCATGTATTCATTGATGATGACACAGGTGGTGTTGTTCATCTCTGAGATAGTGGGAACAGCTTTGCGGTAGATCTGAGGATTCAGACTTCCCCATGTTACTGTATCCAGAGGGGACTTAAGGCTGACATTGGCGAAGTTTGTGGTGCCGTAACTGTCACCGGAAGTCTCCATATAAACATTCAATGAGGATCCGCCTTCTTTATT
>JAGHUB010000236.1 GCA_018065025.1 Candidatus Equihabitans merdae | reverse complement strand
ACATTGTCGTTAGCTTTGGCGATAGCCAGTACTTCATCCTTGCTTGCATCAGCAGCGATAGTGATAGTACCTTTCAGCTTACCATTGACCTGAACACCGATTTCCTTAACGGCATCGATGGTCTTGGCTTCGTCATATGCCGGCCACTGAGCCAGTGACAGGAAGCCTTCGCCACCCAGTTCTTCCCAGATTTCTTCTGCCAGATGCGGTGCGAAGGGGCAAAGCAACTTAGCATAGATCTTCAGGCTTTCCTTGTCGATGGCGCCAACAGCGTTGATGTCATTCAGCAGAGTCATCAGAGCAGCGATGGCTGTGTTGAACTTCATGTCTTCGATATCAGATGTGACCTTCTTGATGGTCTTGTGAAGCTTAGTTTCCAGATCAGCACTGATAGGAGCATCTGTAACCTTGTCTGTCAGACCGGCAACACGTTCCAGGAAACGTTTGCAGCCACGCATGGAGCTGTCACTCCAGGGAGTAGCAACACCGTAGTCACCCATGAAGAGGACGTATGTTCTCAGTGTATCTGCACCGAAGTCTTCAACGATATCCAGCGGGTCGATAACATTACCCTTGGACTTACTCATCTTGTCACCGTCTGAACCCAGGATCATACCCTGAGCAGAACGTTTTGCATAGGGTTCCGGAGTGTTGACAACACCGATGTCATACAGGAAACGATGCCAGAATCTGGAGTAGATCAGATGTCTGGTTACATGTTCCATACCACCGTTGTACCAGTCAACCGGCATCCAGTATTTCATCTTTTCCGGATCGATCAGAGCCTGATCGTTCTTGGGATCGATGTAACGCAGGAAGTACCATGAAGAACCGGCCCACTGGGGCATGGTGTCTGTTTCACGCTTAGCATCGCGACCACACTTGGGGCACTTGCAGTTGACGAAGGATTCGATCTTGGCCAGGGGTGATTCACCTTCTGTACCGGGCTCGAAGTTTTCAACTTCCGGAAGACGCAGCGGCAGTTCTTCGTAAGGAACAGCTACATCACCGCAGTATTCGCAGTGAACGATGGGGATGGGTTCACCCCAATAACGCTGACGGTTGAAAGCCCAGTCTTTCATCTTGTACTGAACACCGGCTTTACCACAACCAAGTTTTTCAAGCTCTTCGATCATGCGAGCGATAGAGTCTTTCTTGTTGTTGAAACCATTCAGGAAACCGGAGTTGACCATTTCGCCGTCGCCTGTGTAAGCTTCGACTTCGATATCACCGCCCTTGATAACTTCGATAATGTCTGCGCCGAATTCCTTAGCGAAGTCATAGTCACGCTGATCGTGAGCCGGAACGGCCATGATAGCGCCGGTACCATAACCCATCATGACATAGTCAGCGATGAAGACCGGGATCTTCTTGCCGTTGATGGGGTTGATGGCTTCCAGACCATCGATACGTACACCGGTCTTATCCTTAACCAGCTGAGTACGTTCGAACTCTGTCTTCTTGTTGCATTCTACACGGTAAGCTTCGATAGCATCCATGTTCTTGATGCGATCGGCATACTTGTCAATCATGGGATGTTCGGGAGCGATAACCATGAAGGTAACACCAAACAGGGTATCCGGTCTGGTTGTATAGATCTGAAGCTTATCTTCAATACCTTCTACATCGAAATCAACGAAAGCACCGGTGGATTTACCGATCCAGTTGACCTGCTGCATCTTGATATTTTCCGGATATTCAACTGTTTCCAGACCCTGAAGAAGTTTGTCAGCATATTCTGTGATACGCAGATACCAAACGTCCTTAGACTTCTGAACAACGTCACTGTGGCAGATATCGCACTTACCACCCTGGCTGTCTTCGTTGGAAAGAACAACCTTACAGGAGGGACAATAGTTAACCCAGGCTACATCTCTGAAAGCCAGGCCGCGTTCGAACATCTGCAGGAAGATCCACTGTGTCCATTTGTAATAGTTTTCATCGGTAGTATCGATGACACGGTCCCAGTCAAAAGAGAAACCAACCTTGCGAAGCTGATTGGAGAATCTTTCGATATTCTGGTCAGTGATGATACGGGGATGTGTAGATGTCTTGATAGCATAGTTCTCAGTAGGAAGACCGAAAGCATCGAAACCGATGGGGAAGAGAACGTTGTAACCTTCCATGCGGCGCTTTCTGGAGATAACTTCGATACTGGAATAAGCCTTGATGTGACCAACGTGCATACCGGCACCGCTGGGATAGGGGAATTCTACCAGACCGTAGAATTTGGGCTTATCTGAACCATCCTGTGCACAGAAGATCTTGCTGTCCTGCCACTTCTGCTGCCACTTGGGTTCGATCATCTTGTAATTATGTTTCATAAATAAGGCTCCTTTATCTGTCAGATGGATAATAACTGACAGGCACTTAATAAATTACTGCGAAAACGGCCTGAAGCCGCACACTTCTGAAGTATATGCCTTTTAAAAGCATCCGTCAATAAAACCTCTTGGGAAATGGGCTGAAATACGCCATTTTCAGATCATGCTGACAGGAAAATTCCCATGGAAAAATGATGTCATACCAAACATGAGAAACACTCAAGTCCTGTCACTTGATTTCTTAATTCCAAGAAATGCTCCCAGGTTTCCTCTTCTTCCCTTGCTGGCCCGGTGTGAGAACAAAAGGTTGGGATTGCAGCAGGTACAGATCTCCGGCTCGAAAATGTTTTCATTCTTAACGCCGCCGTCTATCAG
>JAGHUB010000307.1 GCA_018065025.1 Candidatus Equihabitans merdae | reverse complement strand
CCAGGATGAAAGCAGCGGGCAGAAGCACTACCAGCTGTCTGCAGACGGAGATGATCAGTGAGTTCACGCTTCTGGAGAAAGCCTGGAAGACGGAACTTAAGATGATGGATACCGCTGCGATGGGGAAGTGGATGGCAATGATGCGCAGAGCCGGAATACCGATGGCCTTCATTTCATCGGAAGCACTGAACATGGAAAGTAATGTGCCCGGGATGACTTCGAAGCAGATGGCACCCAACAGCATGATGCAGAAGGCCAACTTAACAGCAAACTTCAATGTATCCTTTACACGGTCCTTGCGGCCGGCACCCAGGTTGTAGGCCAGGATGGGGATAACACCGTTGTTGAGACCGAAGACCGGCATGAAGAAGAAGCTCTGAACCTTGAAGTAGACACCAAAGACAGCGGTTGCTGTGGTTGAGAAGGCATCCAGCAGCTTATTCATGCTGAAGGTCATGATGGAACCGATGGACATCATCATGATAGAAGGAACACCAACGGCGTAGATACGCTTGATGACCTGAAGATTGGGATGGAACATATCCCGCAGGGACAGCTGAATGTCCTTGTTATAACGGACATTGAAGTAGGCGGCCATGGCGGAACCCAGCAGCTGACCGAAGATGGTAGCAATGGCGGCGCCGGCGATACCCATTTTCGGGAAGGGACCGATACCGAAGATCAGCAGGGGATCCAGGATGATATTGGTGACCGCACCGGCTACCTGTGTGATCATGCTCAAGAAAGTACGACCGGGGGGCTGCAGCAGTCTTTCGAAGGTGATCTGGAAGAAGATACCAAGGGAGGCACAGCAGACCAAGGTGGTGTAGGTGATACCATATTCACGAACGATCTCACTGCTAGTCTGCAGACAGATGAAAGGCTTGACCAGAAGCAGGCCGATGACGATGAAAAGCAGCCAGCTGAACACGGCCAGACAGATGCCGCTGTTGGCAGCGTCATTGGCCTTTTTGAAGTTCCTTTCGCCAAGAGAGCGGGAAAGCAGGGCATTGACACCGACACCGGTACCGGATGCTACCGAGATGATCAGGCTCTGCATGGGAAATGCCAGAGTAACAGCAGTCAGGGCTTCTTCGGCCAGCTTGGCTACGAAGATAGAGTCCACGATATTGTAGAGGGCCTGCACCAGCATGGAAATCATCATGGGCAGGGACATAGTAATGAGTAGTCTTCTGACGGGCATAACGCCCATCTTATTTTCTTCTCGTTTCAAAACAAATATCTCCTGAAAAAATAAAATGACGCATAAAAGCCTTGCGCCAAAGAAGAAAAATAGCACATTTTCTGTGAAAAATAAAGGGACTTTGGTTTTTAAAGCGATGTTTATTTGCTATAATAGCGCTCGTATGCCCTGCAAAATGCAGTGTGTATCCGAAAAAAATAAGGAAGATTACCATCAAATATCCCCGGTATGCTTGACACAAGACGGTAAGTCAGACCGCGGTGAAGGGATGGTTTCACAAAAAATGCAGAAGAAAAATGTATTATCATTCTTATTAAAAATGCTCAGCAAAACGGCTGCCACTATGCTGGCAGTCGTTTTAAGCCTGTCAATTTTGTGCCAGAGCGTATCCGCCTACAATGTGGACCTCTACGAGCACATTATCCGTACCCGTGAACGCAGTCAGGTTCAGGACGATACCAATCCCGCCAGCTGGCGTCAGGGCATCGTGCCGGAAAACTGGCGAGGCCTGAAGGCCGGGGAATCCGAAGACACTATTTTGAACGGGGGCTGTTCTTATTTTGCCGTAGCCTATATGCTGCTTAAAATGGGCCTTCTGGACCTGGAACACGGCGAAACACCCATCACCGTCATTGACAAGATGGAAGCCGTCAAGGGCTGGCTCACCTGGGGTAAGATGGACTACACCCGTATCAACGAGGCCTATCCCACCGTCACCTGTCATGCCTACAAGGCTCATTTCAAGAGCAATGATTTCCATCAGCAGCTGGATGAGATGCGCGAGCTTATGAAGCAGGGCTATTTCATCATCGTCTGCTTAAATGGCGATTATTCCAACGGTCACTACATTTTCGTGGATGAAATCACTGATGATGACGACATGATCATCGGTGACAGTTCCTATGAAGGAACCACCTGGAGTGACCTTCACGGGCCCTGGGGCGGTTACCTCATCGACTATTCCCTCTTCACCTGTCCCGGCGCAGATCCCCTCACCAATCCCTCCATCTATGATTGGAACATCTGGGACAAGGATTACGTTGGCCACATGATGAAAGACGGTCTGCCCAACAAAGCCGGTCGAGAGAATTACGAGAAGCAGAAAGCGGAAGAAGCTGCCCGGCGAGCTGCGGAAGAAGCAGCAGCGGGAAATAATGCCACAGGCAATGCTGCTCCCGGCTCATCTTCTATGGTAGGTGCCGGATCAGGAAATGCTTCCGCTAACACGACAGCCGGTGATGACAAGCATGCTGTGACAAAAGACCTTCAGCAGGCTCAGGAAGCTATGAACAGAGAGCAGAGACCCATCGATGATACATACTGGGAGCTGCCCTGTACCGAACCCAATGTGCTGCAGATTCGCCCGGAGGTACAGCCTGTTGGATGATCAACATTTTCTCCAAGCCCATATGGAAGACCTGATGGACAAGACCTATCAGCGAGACATCCTCAC
>JAGHUB010000230.1 GCA_018065025.1 Candidatus Equihabitans merdae | reverse complement strand
GGCCAGAACAATGATCAGAAGAAGCACTGCCAGGACCCCTAAGAGGGTCTTTTTTATTGCTCTGCCAACTTTTCCGGTGGATCTGCTGGTTTTATTTTTTGACATGGTTTGCTGTCCTTTTTTTTGTATTGCGTATAAGCTTTTGCAAGCGGGTTGAAGGTGTTTCACCAATATGAATGGGGATATGTCATTTACTGGTTTTAATCTTCATTGATGATAAAGGGTTTACCGACGATGAAGCTAAGGCCGGCCATTAACAGGGCCAGGAACATGAGGATGCCAAGGGGAGCAGTCCAGGTGCCGGTGAGGTCGAAGATCTTACCAAGCAGGGCCGGGGCGATGGCAGACATCATGAAGCCGATGGACTGGGCCAGACCGGAAAGCTGAGCAGAATCCTGAGCATTCTTAGCACGAAGAGCCAGAACAGTCATGGAGAAGCTCAGGCAGGAGCCATTGCAGAGACCACAGATGGTGGTGGCAATGATCAGAGCCGGCAGATTGTGGAAGAGGAAGATTCCCAGGACACCGAAGAAATAGCATGTACCGATGCCTACACCGATGCTGGTCTGGGTCTTCTTTCTGGTCATGATAATAGGTGTGGTGATGGAAGTAATGATACCAAGCAGCAGGTAGTAGGAGTTGAAGAAACCACCTGTGGTAACATCAAAGCCTTTGGACTGAATGATGGTAGAAATCCAGGCGATGAGACCACCGTAAATCATGGAATGAACGCCCAGGAAGAAAGCGATGAGCCAGGCTTTGCCGGAACTCAGGACGGAGCGTTCTTTTTTGATAAGAGTCACAGCTGTGGGACCATCGGCAGGTGCATCTGCGGCCGCTTTTAATGCAGGAGAGGCTTTTGCAGCAGAGGAAGTAGCCAGATTCAGACTGCGGAAAGGAATCCAGGCTATGAGAGCTGCTGTTGCAGGGATGATCCAGATAAAGAGGGAACCCTTCCAGCCAAGATAGAAGGCCAGGGGAACACTGATACCTGCGGAGATACCGGCGAAGGCGCTAAGGGAAGTGGTATAGAGGCTGGTCATGACCCCGATCTTATTGGGGAAGACCGCCTTAATGATGGCCGGCAGCAAAACATTGCCTGCGGCGATACCCATACCGATGAGAAGAGAACCTGCAAAAAGTCCGGTAGAGCCCAAAAATGAACGGCTGATCAGACCCAGGATCATCAGTGCCATGCTGGCCAGAGCCACATAGCCGGTGCCGAAGCGACGGCTCAAACCACCAATGAAGAAGGAAAATGCACCAAAGGCCAGCAGGGGAATGGTTGTCAGCATACCTGCAGCGGCACTGGCGATATGCAGGTCTTCTTTGATCATGCTGACCAGGGAGCCCACACCGGTGATGGGTGCTCTTAAACAAAATGCAGTAAGAATAATAGTGACCACCATGCCGGTAAGATAGCGGCGGTCTTTTGTCTGTTCAGTCATAAAAATACCTTTTTAAGCAAGTAAATTAGTTATAAAAATCAAAGCGATTTCACTAAGTATAGCATAATTGATGGAATATTTTGGCGATTGATTATCGATAAGCTGTCTGACAAATAATCGATTATTTCGCAAAAACTGCAAAATTCCCACACTATAATCGATGAAATACAAAACTTAAATATAAAAATTTTTGTATTTTATCAATTTCGTAAAATTTCGAAAGTTTTCTAAAAATATTCTTGAATTTGGTGGAAATTACTGTTAAAATCATCAACAATTTAAGAATCATTGTTTACTTTTGACGAAAATGATGGAATTCAGCTCAGAGAAAAACCTGTCCGTCGGAAATAGCTAACAAAGTTTTTTAGGGAGAATCCATCCGATCGCCGGAAGTATCAATCGGGAAAGGAAAGGTATGTAGCATGAAGAAAAAAGTTTTAGCATTAGTAACAGCAACATTGATGGCATGTAGTCTGCTGGCCGGTTGTGGAGCTGCACCTGAGGCAGAGGCACCGGCTTCTAGTACTCCCGAAGAGACAGCGGAGGCAGAAGTTGAGAAACCCGCAGAAGGCGAATCTAAAGTTGGTGTCGTCCTGATCGGCGATGAAAATGAAGGTTATACATACGCCCACATCATGGGCATCGAACAGGCTGTAGAAGCCCTTGGTCTCCCAAGTGACAGTGTCATCTGGAAATACTCCATTCCTGAAGATGAAACATGTAAGGATGCCATCGTTGACTGTATTGAAAGTGGTGCCCAGCTGGTTATCACAAACTCCTATGGTCACCAGAGCTTCGCTGAACAGGCCGCTATGGAACATCCGGAAGTTCAGATCGTTGCTATGACAGGTGACACAGCCAAGGCATCAGGTCTCCCCAATTTCAAGAACGCCTTCACAAAGATCTATGAAGCTCGTTATATCGGCGGTCTGGTAGCCGGCCTGAAACTTAGAGAACTGGATGAAGCCGGTCAGATCGGTGCAAATAACAAAGATGCTGACGGCAACGTCAAGATCGGTTATGTAGGTGCTTATCCCTACGCAGAAGTAGTTTCCGGTTACACCGCATTCTACCTTGGTATCAAATCTGTTTATGAAAATGTTGTCATGGATGTTCAGTACACCAACTCCTGGTTCAACATCACCGCTGAAAATGAAGCCGCTCTGGCCCTGATCGACAGAGGCTGCATCATCATCGGTTAGCACGCTGACTCCACCGGCGCTCCCTCAGCTTGCGAAGAAAAACTGAATGCCGGCACAACAGTTTACAGTGTAGGTTACAACGTTGACATGCTGTCAGTAGCTCCCACCGCATCTCTCACATCTCCCACAAATGAATGGGGCGTCTATTATACATACGCACTTGGCGCAGCTATGAATGGTGAAGCCATTGATACAAACTGAGCAGAAGGCTTCTCTGAAAATGCTGTTGCTATCACAGAACTTGGTTCCAGCTGCGCAGAAGGCACAAAGGAATTCGTTGATGACACCATCTCCGATATCGTTCTTGGCAACATTAAGGTATTTGATACCTCTAAGTTCACAGTAGGCGGCGAAGAAGTTACATCAGCATTTGCAACTGACTCTGACGGCGACTGGACACCGGATTGTGACGAAGCTATTCAGGATGGTGAATATCTTGAATCCTTCTATCAGTCAGCTCCCTCCTTCCAGCTTAGAATTGACGGCATCACCGAACTTAACTAAGTGACCTGGTCATCAGGTATTTGAAAAATTTTTGCACAAATAATCCCACACATAATCCTATACATAAAGCAGCACGTTGAAGCATAGGCTTCTCATTAGGAAGGGGCTTGGATAACAGGCCCCTTCTTTCTTTAAAAGACAAGGGGGATGATTTTTTTGGAGAATAAGTCACAGTACGCCATCCAAATGAAAAACATCACCAAACGTTTCGGACAGGTCGTCGCCAATAAAAATGTCAATCTGGATCTGAAGTCCGGCGAGATCCTTTCACTGCTTGGTGAAAATGGTTCCGGCAAGACCACACTGATGAACATGTTGGGCGGCATCTATTTCCCGGATGAAGGTGAGATCTTTATCAATGGTGATAAAGCGACTATCGCTTCACCCAAGGACTCTTTCGGCTATGGTATCGGCATGATCCACCAGCATTTCAAACTGGTTGACGTATTTACCGCCGCTGAAAATATCGTCTTGGGGCTTGAGGGGGAGAAAGGCAAGCTGAATAAAGCTTCCCTTCACAAAGCTATTCGAGAGATCGCAGACCGTTACGGGTTTGATATCGATCCGGATCAGAAGGTTTACGACATGTCAGTATCACAGAAACAGACAGTTGAAATCGTTAAGGTTCTGTACAGAGGTGCAGATATCCTGATCCTGGATGAACCGACAGCTGTATTAACTCCTCAGGAAACCGACAAGCTTTTCGCCGTTATGCGTAACATGAAAGCCGACGGCAAGGCTTTGATCATCATTACACATAAGCTGCACGAGGTTCTGAGTGTATCTGACCGTGTTGCCGTATTGCGTAAAGGTGAATATATAGGCTGCGTAGATACCAAAGATGCTACACAGCAGTCACTGACAGAAATGATGGTTGGTCGTTCAGTTTCTCTGAACATCAATCGTCCGGTATATGAAAATAAAGAAGATCTGCTGATCGTTGACAACATCACGGTTCGCGGAAAAGACGGTGTCAAGCGTCTGGAAGATGTTTCCTTCACAGCTAAGGGCGGTGAAATCCTGGGTATCGCAGGTATCGCCGGTTCCGGCCAGAAGGAACTGTTGGAAGCCATCGCCGGTATTCAGAAGCTGGAACAGGGCAGTATCACTTATATCGATGATAAGGGTGAAAATGTTCTGCTGAGCGGCATGGATCCTCTGGATATCATCCACAAGGGCATCCTGCTTTCCTTCGTTCCTGAAGACCGTTTCGGTATGGGCCTGGTAGCCAATATGCCTATCACGGAAAATATTCAGCTTAGGACATATCGCCAGGGCAAAGGCCCCATGCTGGACAGAAATACTCCCAAGGCCCTGTCTCAGAAAATAGTTGATGACCTGGAAGTTGTCACACCGGATATCGACAAGATTCCCATCAGACGTCTTTCCGGTGGTAATGTTCAGAAGGTTCTGGTAGGCCGTGAGATTTCCTGCAGCCCACGACTTCTGATGACAGCCTATGCTGTCCGTGGTCTGGATATCAACACTTCTTATACCATTTATGACCTGCTGACAGAACAGAAGATGAAGGGCGTAGCCGTCATCTATGTTGGCGAAGATCTGGATGTTCTCCTTGAACTGGCTGACCGCTTGGTAGTCCTTTGCGGCGGCAAGGTTTCAGGTGTTGTGGATGCCAGAACAACAACTAAAGAAGAAGTAGGTCTGATGATGACTAAGTTGGGAGGTGGCAAGTCATGAATAAAAACAAAGAACCTCTCCTGCACATGTCCAAACGAGATGGCGTGACATTACAGCTTAAACTTCTGGTTCGCATCATCTCCGTTATTCTTGGTTTCGTGATCAGTGGTATCGTCATCTTTGCCATTGTTAAAATGAATCCCATCCAGGTCTATAAGTCCATGGCAGCCGGTGCCTTTGGAACCGGTACCAGAATGTGGTTCACCGTCCGTGACACCATGATCCTGACCTGTATCGCAGCCGGTCTGGCCTGTGCCTTCAAGATGAGATTCTGGAACATCGGCGCTGAAGGTCAGATGCTGGTAGGTGGTATTGCCACAGCATTTTTCATGATCAACTATCCGTCCATGAGTCCGGTCCTCTTGTTCGCCTGCATGATCATCACTTCACTTTTAGCCGGTGCTATCTGGGGTCTGATTCCCGGTTTCTTCAAGGCCAAATGGAATACCAATGAGACACTGTTTACTCTGATGCTTAACTACATCGCTATCCAGCTCACCTCATTTTGCGTATCCAAATGGGAGCACCCATTCGGTTCCAATACGGTTGGTGTCATCAACCAGAGAACCATGGCCGGTTGGATCGGTAATATGTTCAGCCCAGGTTACAACGGGGATTTCGCCTGGACCGTAGTCATCGTCTTACTGGTCTGTACCTTCGTATACATTTATCTGAAGAGAACAAAACAGGGTTTCGAAGTTGCTGTTGTTGGTGATTCAGAAAATACTGCCATGTATTCAGGCATCCGTGTTCCCAATGTTTATATGAGAACCATGGCTATCTCCGGTGCCCTCTGTGGTTTCGCAGGTTTCCTGGCTGTATCAGCTGTTTCTCATACTATCTCAACCAGTACAGCCGGTGGTCGTGGTTTCACCGCCATCATCGTAGCCTGGTTGGCCAAGATGAATCCCTTCTACATGATCCTGATCTCATTCCTTCTGACCTTCCTGGACAAGGGCGCTACACAGATCGCCTCCGACTTTGGTCTGAATGAATATGCTTCACAGATCATCATGGGTATCATGCTTCTGTGCATCCTGGGTGCAGAATTCTTCCTGAACTATAAGGTTGCTTTGAACAAAAAGAATAAGGAGGTGGCCTGATGCTTGAATTCTTAACTTCACTTCCTTCCCTGCTCCATTCAGCTATTATCTTCGGTACCGTTATCATGTTCGGTGCCTTAGGTGAGATCCTGACAGAGAAAGCAGGTAACCTGAACCTTGGTGTTCCCGGTATCATGTACTTTGGCGGTATCGCCGGTCTGGCCTCTACATTTATGTATGAAAATGTTTATTGCGCCAACCGTGGTATCAGCCCAAACGGCACGGTCTGTGTCATCCTGTGTCTGGTTTGTTCATTCCTGGCTTCAGCTCTGGGTGGTCTGATTTTCTCCTTCGTCACCATTACACTGAGAGCTAACCAGAATGTTACAGGTCTGACCATCACCATTCTTGGTTCCGGCGTTGGTAACTTCTTTGGTGGTTCTCTGAACAAGCTGGCCGGTGGTGTCGGCCAGGTATCCGTTGAGAAGACTTCCGGTATCTTCCGTGCCTACAGTACAGGTCTGGTAGCTAAACTGGATGCAGCTACCGGCAAAGTTTCACTGGGTACTTTGCTTTTCGCCTATGGTTTCATGACATATGTAGCTATCGTGGTAGCTATCATTCTGTGGTGGTTCCTTAAGAAGACTAAAGCGGGTCTTAGCCTTCGTGCCGTTGGTGAAAATCCCGGCACAGCTGATGCAGCCGGTATTAATGTAACCAAGTACAAATATCTGGCCACCTGCATCGGCGGTGGTATCTCAGGTCTGGGCGGTATGTACTATGTTATGAACTACATCCGTGGTACATGGGAAAATCAGAAGACCATCGAAGCTCTTGGCTGGCTGGCCGTTGCTCTGGTTATCTTCAC
>JAGHUB010000215.1 GCA_018065025.1 Candidatus Equihabitans merdae | reverse complement strand
ATTGAGCAGATCAGGATTGGCCCGCTCTTTAGCTGTCATGGACTGAATAATGGCTTTGTTGCGAAGCAGCTGCTTCTCATCTACCATACCGGCCAGCTGGTTCATCTTGCCGCCCATACCGGGAAGCATACCCAGAACTGACTGAATACCACCCATGTTGTTGAGCTGTTCCATGGAATCCAGATAATCGTCAAAGTCGAAGGAGGCTTTCTTAAGCTTCTCCTGCATGTTCTTGGCTTTCTCTTCATCCACGTTCTGCTGGGCTTTCTCAATGAGGGTCATAACATCCCCCATGCCCAGGATTCGATCGGCCATACGATTGGGATAGAACATCTCCAGATCGTTCAGCTTCTCGCCCATACCGACGTAGAGAAGCGGTTTCTCTGTAACAGCCTTGATTGAAAGGGCTGCACCGCCTCGTGTATCACCATCACACTTAGTAAGGATGACACCGTCGATACCGGTCTTCTCGCTAAATGTTGTTGCCACGTTGACGGCTTCCTGACCGGTCATGGCATCAACAACCAGGATCGTGAAATCTACACCAACGGCCTCTTTGATTCGTGTCAGCTCACCCATCATCTCTTCATCGATCTGAAGACGACCGGCGGTATCGATCAGAACCAGATTGTTCTTATTCTTCTCCGCATGAGACATGGCTGCTTTGACAATATTGACAGGATCCTGTGCATCGCCCATGGCAAATACCGGAACCCCAACCTTTTCACCGTTGACCTGCAGCTGTTTTACAGCGGCGGGACGATAGACGTCTGCAGCTACCAGCAGAGGTCTGCGACCTTTGGACTTAAACTGTCCTGCAAGCTTTGCTGCTGTGGTTGTTTTACCGGCACCCTGAAGACCTGCCATCATAAGAACAGTGATTTCATTACTATTCTTCAAGGGGATCTCTGTCAGCTCAGAACCCATCAGGTCAACCAGTTCGTCATGTACGATCTTGATGACCATCTGTGCCGGATTAAGACCTGTCATAACATCCTGACCAATGGCCTTCTCCTGAACGCTCTTAACGAACTTCTTGACGACCTTGAAGTTTACATCAGCTTCAAGCAGGGCCATCTTGACTTCCTTCATGGCTTCTTTTACATCAGCCTCAGTCAGCTTGCCCTTACTGCGCAGCTTCTTAAATACGTTCTGAAGTTTTTCGGATAAACTATCAAAAGCCATTTACAACATCTCCAGGATCTCATCGGTCAGCTTTGTGATCTGCGGATCTTCCGTCAGCTCACTGATGGTTGAGACCTTATCTTTAATAGTAAGGAATCGATTTACCAGATGTAATCTCGATTCGTAGTCATTCAGGGTCTTGTTGATCCGCTTGATCAGATCGTGTACGCCCTGACGGCTGATGCCCTGCTCTGCTGCCACTTCGCTAAGTGAGCAGTCTTCCATAACCACCGCCTGATAGATGTTCTTCTGGTGGTCGGTGAGCAAGTCGCCGTAGAAATCAAATAATAAGGTTTTGGTATAAATCTCGTCCATTGCACGACTATACCAAAACCTTGATGGTGTGTCAACTATTTTTACTTGACGGAGTATGTATTTTTGTCAAAACTTTACAAACAATATCCTTCTCCAATGATACTTATATCTACACCTGACAAGTCTCTTTTTCTCTCACGAAGTACAAAGTCAAAACCTCGTTCAATAGGAAGTGGAGCCTCAGATGAAAATGCTTCAATCACTACCTCTGCATCCTCGCCAAACGCTATAGAATCCTTTCCTATTATTTCTTTAAGAAAGACCATTCGACTGCCCATACCAAATATCTCCAGCGACATGGGGTATCCCGGTGTCAGATATCTGGTGTTCGGTTTGGTGCTCTTTCCACAGCTTAGTAGCAGCTTATCATTACGTTTGATATGAGCTTTAAATGATGTACATGTTTTTAATGAGCCGGGCCAGGCCAGAAGCGATCCGCGCACAATAATACTACGAGGATTTTGAGTGGTATTTACAGGATTGACCAACATCGAGATTTCCATCCCGGTGTATGCCATCGGCATTCTTTTGTTGAACATCGTTATCCCATCGACTCTCAAAGTCAGCGGATTCTCATCCTGTCCGGGACATTCAATAATGTCGCCTACGGCAACGGTTCCTCTGATAACTGTTCCGCCAAGTGCTGTTCCACGGCTCAAGCCAACTGTATCGGTAACTAACATCAAAAACGGATCAGAATCTTTAAATTCAAGAACTGGTTTGTTCTTATCCCAATCCTTATTCTCCCGATATACATTTGCTGCTACCCTTAACTTCCAATCTGATTCTTCATGCTGATCTTTATGTTCAGCCGCCATTCTCTTTTTCCAATAGTCAGCTCGTTCCAGATTAGTGAATGCACGCCCTGTGTATTCATACATTTTGATCAATTTTTTCTGGGCTTTTAAGTGCCCCTGTTCTGCTGCCTTTTCAAACCATGAAATACTTTTATTCGTATAAGTTACATCCAGGGTATACTGATAAATCAGTCCTATATTATACTGTCCGTCCGCATTTCCCAGATCTGCAGCCTCTTCAAACCATTTCATAGCTATTTTTTTATCCGGATCTGTGCCGATACCATGGAAATAACAGATACCCATAGCATTTTTTGCCTCAGTAATGTTTCTCTTCACAAGAGCTTCAGCTGATTTGAAAACACCATCGGCTTCATCATCAAATACCATAAAATCAGCTTTCTCCCATGC
>JAGHUB010000359.1 GCA_018065025.1 Candidatus Equihabitans merdae | reverse complement strand
CCATGGAAGTCTGCCGGAGAAAAGGTGTCCCCATGGCCATCTCCTGTGGCATCGGTGGTATCGGCGACATCAAAGGTGAAGAACTCTGTCCTGATCTCCCGGCTTTGAGAGATCTGCCTGTGGCCCTTCTTTGTACCTCTCCAAAAGATATGCTAGATATACCGGGAACCATCAAATGGCTGACAGAAAGGGGCGTTCATGTAGCCGGACATAACGGGCAAGATGGCCTTGCTTCATGCACCGGATACATTTTCCACAGCATTGATCTGCCGCTGGAAGAAAGCTTATCCGATTATCCTATGGAGCGTATTATGGATTCTTCTATCCTGGACCAAGGTCTCCTGCTCCTTAATCCCATACCGGAAAGCAAGCGAATCACTGATCTATCCATACTTACTAAAGCTGTTGAAGTTGGGAAAGAAGCAGAGGCAAATGGTCGCTATTATCACCCGGCCGTCAACGGCGAGATCGACCGTCTCACAGATGGCGAATCATCCCGCATACAGCTGGAAGGCCTTGTGGCCAACATCGCCTATGCATTAAGTCTATAATCGAAGCCCTTAGCTTCCGCATTCTTTTGATGTCTCTCCGCAACACGACCCCTGATTGCAGATTGGGGTAACCTTAAGAGGATCGTCTCAGACGGTCCTCTTTTTTATGCCTGGTTTCCTGGATTCAGTAACGTTTTGAAATTCAATAATAAATTACAATCATTTTTGTTCTCATCATATATTCCGTTTCCCATTCTTTCTTAAATGTATTTAACTTTTCTTATGTCATTCGAGATTTATAGCTGATATAATAAGCAATCGATATGACTATGCTTTTATTACACTAAAAGGAGTTTTACATATGCGAAAAGCAATCAGCATAATGCTTGCCCTTGGCATGGCACTCTCAATGATCAGTGGCTGCGCTTCTAAATCTGAACCGGCAGATTCATCTGCTGCAGCCTCTGTTGAACAGGAAACTGATAATGTCGAGACCGCCGAAGCTAAAGATGACTCAAAAGAATCAAATGAAAGCGATGCTGCAGAACAGGAAGCAAGTACCGATGAGGCCACAAACGATGCTTCAGAATCTTCTCAGGATAAAGAGTGGACTGTGGTCTCCGGCAAAAACTTCAGCTTTGAAGCCCCTGCTGATTCCACTGTTAAGCAGCTGGACACCGTCACTCTGATCATGCCTGATGAATACGACGACAACACCTATTACTCTATAAGAGAGCTTCCTCTAGGTGATCTGACCGATGACGACTATTTCTCACAGATGTCTGAAATGACATCTGACGCACTGGCCGACCAATTGATTATGGAGCCTGAAGAGTTCACCAAGGAAATCGGCGGCAGAACGATCCGTGGTATGATCTACTCCTTCCGAAATGA
>JAGHUB010000060.1 GCA_018065025.1 Candidatus Equihabitans merdae | reverse complement strand
ACGCATCTGATTTTACAGAAGATCGGCCAATGCTGCTTCAGCTTGTTCAAAGCTTTCAAATAAAACACCATGAAGCCCGGCCTGATTACCGGCGGCAATATTTTCCTCTACATCGTCAAAATAGACGCATTCATCGGCAATCAGATCATAGCGTTCTAACAGGGTCTGATAGATGGCGGGATCTGGCTTGGCCTGCTTCACATCATAAGACCAGATCTGACCATCAAAATCTTTCAGATAATCAAAGGTGCCGTCAGCCACCAGACGTTCATGAACAAAACGGGTCCAGTTGGACAGGACATAGAGATGGTATCCCTGCTCCTTAAGCTCTTTGGTCCAGGCATGAGTGTAATCTAATGCTCTCATACCTTCATGAACATGAGTCAGGTAAGTATGAAGCTCCTCAGTATGTTCCGGGTAGCGGCGCAGGTATTCATCGTGCATTTCCGGATAAGGAATGGCATCTACCAGAGCCTTCTGCCACAGGTCCTTGAATTCCTTATGAACGATCTCAGTGGCTTCCTCAGTCAAGCCATACTGCTTGCAGATGTCTCTCCAGCCAAATCTCATGAGGACCTTCCCCATGTCAAAAACAATATTCTTAATCATGGCGTTCCTCTTCGTTCATATAGCATTCGCAGAATCGGGCATGGGTTGAAGGGAGTTCATTGCCCATAACCAGATGATCAATGCTGCCAAAGCGCAGCATGCGCCAGGAGGCGATGCCCTGACGTCTCTCCTCTGTCACCAAAGTGGTAATGGATGAGGGAGCTGCTACGGTGCCATGCCACAGCTGCATGGGTGAAATATTCAAAAGATGAGACAGCAGCACACATTCTAAGCCAAAATGACAGAAGAAAATGATGGTGTCATTATTGGGTTTCTCCGGACGATAGAGGTGACCATCGCGCACATAACCATGTTCTGCCAGCAATTGGTCCAGATTGCCGGTTACCGCATCATATTCTTCTTTAACATGAGCCTCTGTCATCACTTCATGTTCAAACCAATGATCGTACTGGTAAAAACGTTCATCATTGGCCCAATCTTCCGGCAGCCAGTCCCAGGTCACCTTACGGCGATCCTTAACATCCGGGCGGTTGATAAGAGCGTGAAACTCTCTCAGCCACCATTTCTCCTCCGCCACGATACCCAGGGGATCCAGGCAATATTTTGCTGTCAGCTGAGCCCGGCCAAGAGGTGAAACATAATACCCGGCGGGAGTGATTTCATTTTTTACGATTTCAGCAAATCGCTTGGACAGAAGTGCTGCTTCACGATGGCCCTTGGGGGTCAATGAATCAATTGTATAATCAGGATCCGCATGGCGGATGATCATAATCTGCATAAAAATCTATTTCCTACTCTAATGTTATTCAAATTTAATTTCTTGGCCACTTACCTTCACATGGGTATCATAGAAGGCTTTTACGGCATCAATCATATAAGCCACATCCTTGACCCCTGCTGTTTCATAGGGTGAATGCATAGCCAACTGAGGCAGACCGATGTCCACGGTGTTCATAGACATCTGGGCCATGGCGATATTACCCAGAGTGCTGCCGCCTGCCATGTCTGAGCGGTTAGCAAAATACTGAACCGGCACATGAACCTTATCGCAGATGCGTTTAAACATAGCCATGCTGACGCCGTCGCTGGTGTATTTCTGACCGGCGTGAGACTTAATGACGATGCCCTCGTTCATGTAGACACCATTTCCTGCATCGGACTTCTCCGGATGATTGGGATGAACGGCATGGGCATTGTCGCAGCTCAGCATGAAACTGCCGGCCTGAGCTCTCATGAAGTCGGACGGAGTCTTACCCAAGGCTTCATTGGCCCGCTGTAAAGTATCTCTAAGAAATGTTGAATCAGCCCCCTGCTTTGTGAGGCTGCCCACTTCTTCATTATCGAAACAGGCAAATACATTAATGTTCTTATCCTGCTTGCCCTGCAAGAATCCAATCAATGTGGTAAAGGCACAGGCCAGATCATCCAGGCGCGGAGCAGAATAGAATTCCTCATTGGCACCCCAGACAGAAGGAGTCTGTCTGTTGTAGAGGAAAAGGTCACTGCCATAGATATTGTCAGGTGTAGTGCCAACTCCGGCGGCAATCATCTTCTTAAAGTCACCGGCCTTGGACTCCTGTCCGCCAAAGAGAGGCAACATATCCACCTGCTTGTTATACTTCATGCCATCATTTGCTTCACGGTTCATGTGGATAGCCACACTGGGAATCATGAGCAAGGCACGGTCCAGGGCGATGAGCTTGGTTTCCAGACCATTTTCCGTACCAACAACCACTCGACCGGCCACAGACAAGGGGCGGTCCAGCCAGGGAGCACACAGCATGCCGCCATAGCCCTCGGTGTTAAGCTGCAGGTATTTACC
>JAGHUB010000219.1 GCA_018065025.1 Candidatus Equihabitans merdae | reverse complement strand
CGCCAGCGTTTGGGGGAAGCCGGTTACAGTATGACCTGGCGCACCTACGACGGGCAGATCGAGAACCAGACCGGCGCCATAGAAGAGGCAGGTCTGGTAAGAGCTCGCGCCATTATCTGCGACAGCCTGGGCGGCGATGCCACCACAGCAGCGGTCAAGGCATCCAACAACAACCACGTGCCGGTATTTCTTATGAATAAGAGTATCGACCAGATGGGTGTGGCAGGCTGTCAGATCGTCACCAATGAAATCGGGGCTTTGAAAGAACTGGCAGCTCATTTCGCGGAAAATGTTTCCGAAGGGGCTTATATTTCAATCAGCGAGGAAAATGCTGATCAGCGGACCCAGGAGTTGTCAAATAAAACCCAGGTCGCCTTGGAACGCATTCAGGGTTCGGGGAATTTTGGAGAAATCGATCTGGAACAAATCGGATCGTTTATAGATGAACATCCTGAATTGCGGGCCATCGTCTGCATTACCCCTGAGAAAACCAGAAGTGTTGCTGAGACCCTGGTAGCCTCCGGACGCAGGGATCAGATTAAATTATATTGCGTTCACGGTGACAATATGGTCTGTGGTCTTGTGGACCAGGGAATTGTTGAAGCCTGTCTGGTTAAGCCTGGTGAGGAGCTGGCCAGTCAGACGGCGGACAAGATGATACGCTATTTCAGACAAGGCCGAGCTGACTGGGTAGAACGCCAGTACGTGACAGCATTACTGTACACGGGTTCTGATGAATCATAAAACAACATTGTCGGTGTGTCATTTAGGATACATAGGTGGCAATGAAAGAAGTAATACATGCAGACTCTGCAAGGGGATAAGTCCGGCAGCGAATGCAAACAAGTAAGGAGAAATACTATGAAAATTTCATTTATCGGATGCGGCAATATGGCCAAGGCAATGATCGGCGGTATGCTGAGCAGCGGTTTATGCGACAAGACAGACATTACAGCTTCTGCCAGAAGTGCAGCCAGCCGTGAAGATACTGCTAAAAATATCGGTATTAAGATGGTAGCGGATAATAAAGAAGCAGCTGCCTGTTCAGAAGTGGTTATTCTGGCTGTTAAGCCCCAGATGCTGGATGGCGTTATGGAAGAGATCAAGGATTCTCTTCGCAGCGACCAGCTGATTCTGTCTGTGGTAGCCGGTCGTTCTGTTGACTATATCGCCGGCTTCATCGGTCAGGACAAGCACATCGTTCGTGTTATGCCCAATACACCGGCCATGGTTGGCGAGGGTATGACCACTTATGCCCTTGGCGCAAATGTCACTGACGACGAAGCAAAGTGTGCCGAACAGATTCTCACATCCTTTGGTAAGGCTGTTCTGCTGCCGGAGCATTTGATTGACTCTGCTTCTGCAGTAGCCGGCTGTGCACCTGCTTATGTTTATATGTTCATTGAAGCCATGGCAGATGCCGGTGTAGCTGAAGGTCTGCCCCGTAAGGTGTCTTATGAGCTGGCAGCTCAGACTCTCTTAGGTTCCGCCAAGATGGTTCTGGAGACAGGTAAACATCCCGGCGAGCTTAAAGATGCTGTCACATCCCCCGGCGGCTCCACCATCGAAGGTGTTGCCGTTCTTGAAGAATGTGGCTTCCGTGGCGTAGTCATTGACGCCCTTCGTGCCGCCGCCAACAAGGCTCGTAACATGTAAAAAAACGAGCAGCCATTGCTTTGGTCCTGCATCTTGACCTGCGGGCACGCGTCGTCCCCCTCAACTAACTCCTTCGGAGTGGATTTTCGGGCTCCTTTGGCGAAATGCCCGCCGTTTCAAGATTGCAGTTCCCTTAAGCAAGAGGCTGCCTGGATGTTTTGACAAAGAACCAACGAGCAGCCATTGCTCTGGCCCTGCGTCTTGCAGTTCCCGTAAGCGAAAGGCTGCCAATGAACTATACTAGATTATCCTAGGCGGCTCATGGTAGAGTTGTGGTAGTTGGGGTCGAAGGTAACCTCCTCCCCGAACCATGCAGGCGGTACAAAGGCATTTGCCGCTTCCTCAGTGGGGAATTCCACTTCGGCCATCAGCAGACCCTGGCGGGGAGACACAAAACGATCCAGCTCAATTGTGAGATCATTTTCCAGAGGAATCAAGTAACGCTTTTTGGAAATAATATAGCCGTCAGATTTCTGAATCAGATGGGCGTAGGCTTCCGCTGTGAGAGGAAGATTATACTCCTCACGGGCAAGGAGGCCTTTTCCTTTGTAAGTCAGAATATACTCGTCATTTAAGCGGCGGACCCGGACCACCGGATTGGTGTTCAGGTAGCCCTGCTCTATGATTTCGCAGGGGTAGGATTCCAGGTCGGCGGGGGGATTGGTAATCAGATATTTACGTTCGATTTCCATGAATACTCCTTGTTATCTTTAATAAGAGTAATAGTTGGCTTTACATGAGTAAGGCAGAGAGCCAAGAATACATGACACCAGTTAGTTTACCATAGACTACTCATTAAGGCTAACAGGTGGAGAGGAAGATAAACATGAAACACAATCAGATTTATATGATAGAGGGAACCGACTACGAGGCTATGACTAAGACTTTGGTCAGCCGGGTAGACCTGGCAGGGATGATCCGAAAGAAGAGGGAGGCTCTTGGCAAGGGTATTATTCGCATCGCCATTAAGCCCAACCTGGTTTCGGCCTCTCCGGCTTCTTATGGTGCCACCACCCACCCGGAAGTGGTCAGCGGTCTTATCAGTTACCTTCAGGAAAATGCTTTTAAAGACATTGTCATCATGGAAGGCTCCTGGGTTGGGGATAAAACCTCAGAAGTAGCGGAGGTCTGTGGATATTACGATCTGGCTGAGAAATACCATGTGCCTTTTATTGACATGCAGAAGGAAAAGGGCGTGGCCAAAGAAGCTTCCGGCATTAAGTTAAATGTCTGCAAGGCTGTGGAGGACGTGGACTATCTCATCAATGTGCCGGTTCTGAAGGGCCATTGTCAGACCAAGATCACCTGTGCCCTGAAAAATATGAAGGGCCTTATCCCTAATGCTGAGAAGCGTCGCTTCCATTCTATGGGACTGCATAAGCCCATTGCCCATGTCAATACGGTGATCCATCAGGACTTTATCCTGGTAGATAATATTTGCGGCGATCTGGACTTTGA
>JAGHUB010000439.1 GCA_018065025.1 Candidatus Equihabitans merdae | reverse complement strand
ATCGATGGGTGGCTTTGTTTTCAGATTCTTTATTCAGTTCTTATGATCCGGTCTTTCTATCTTGCTTATTCCAGAACGATGGACTTCTCTTCCATCTCTGTGACATAACCCACGATAGCGGCGTCCGGAACATTTTCCTGCATACGGGCCAGACATTCTTTAGCTTCTTCTTCCGGAATAGCGATCAAGAGACCACCACTGGTCTGGGGATCGTAAAGGATATCCTGCATAGCGCGAGAGATATTACCTTTGACCTTAACACCGGGTTCAGCATAGGTACGATTGCGATAAGCACCGGCAGGGATCAAACCCATCTCAGCCATCTCTGTGGCTTCCGGATGGAAGGGCACCTGATCGGTCATGATATGCAATGTAGTATTACTGCCCTGAGCCATCTCATAGGCGTGACCTATCAGGGCAAAACCTGTAACATCGGTACAGCCATGGACATTGTATCGGACCATAACGTCACGGGCAGCTTTGTTCAGGGTAGACATCTGCTTCTCCAGGCGGGCCATAACGTCACCACCTACAAAGCCGGCTTTAGCTGCTGTTGTCAGAATACCAACACCAAGATTCTTGGTAAGGACCAGTACATCACCGGGCTTGGCCATGGAGTTGGTCAGCATCTTGGCAGGGTTAACGAAACCGGTAACAGCCAGACCATAAATAGGTTCGGCACCACGGATGGTATGTCCACCGGAAATGATAACGCCTGCTTCATAAGCCTTGGCATAACCACCGCGAAGGACTTCTTGAATAGTGTGATCATCCATGGATTCAGCTACGCACAAGATATTGAGAGCCAGTTTGGGATCACCACCCATGGCATAGATATCGCTGATGGCGTTGGTAGCTGCAATCTGGCCATACATGAAGGGATCATCTACGATGGGCGGAAAGAAGTCTGTGGTCTGGACGATGGCCAGATCATCACTGATCTTGTAGACTGAAGCATCATCACTCTTGTCATAACCAACCAGCAGATTGGGATCCTGATGTGTTTTAAAACCTTCCAGCAACTGACTCAGTGTACCGGCACCAACCTTGGCACCGCATCCGGCACAGCTGGCAAGTTTTGTCATCTTAACTTGAGTTTCCATGAAATCACTCCTCTTAACTATCTTCCGCTTTATAAAGACAGACATAACCGTCCGCTGTCACCGAAACGATCTGTTCGATCTCTTCGGGAATCTCGTCGGACGGCATCATTCTGTCCCCTTCATAGCGCACACAGGTTCCGCAGCTCGAACTTAAGGACCGGGGGACCGGCTGCATCTTACAGGTGTAACCTGCCCCCTGGCACATTTTGTTAAATCGAATAGCTCCGAAATGATTAAAAAATGTGGCGATGTAGGTCATTTTCTTATCTTTCAGCAGAGCTTATTTTGTGATAGACAGCTTGTAATCGTCGCCATCTACGGCAACGGATACCTTGTATCCCTGATGCTCTGCATAACGTGTAACATTTTCTTTGGCTGTAACATTGTCTACCAGAACTTCGTAGGCAGCCTCAGCGCTCTTCATAGCTTGGCTTGTCAGGATAACCGGTTCGGGACAGGACAGACCTCTGGCATCAACTGTTTTCATAATTATATCTCCTTTGGATAACGATATCAAATCAAGGCCTCAATCCTCAGATCGATATGCCTTATTTATCACTTCTTCAACGCTTATCACGTCTGGGGTGATTAAGCTTCTTTCTTCTTGAAAGTGTTAACGCAGGCGATGATCAGGATAACGACAATGGCCAGGATAACAGCGATCTTACCGTTGGGTGTGGGGCCCTCACCGCTGGAAGCCAGTTTGAAGTTGTGGCAGAATGCGGCACCAACCAGCAGACCAAGAACAGCAGCTACGCTGTCAGAAGAACCTTCACCGGCCATAACCAGCTGACGAAGGGGGCAGCCGCCAAGAAGGATAGCACCAAAACCAACTGTGAACATGCCAAGCAGGTTCCACAGAGCATCTGTATGGGCAACGGGCTGTTCAACCATAGCCAGCTTGAAGAATGTGCCGTCTGTAGCACCTGTCAGAATCAGGTTCATAACAAGGCAGCCAACGAAGATAGCGATGAAACCGGAGATAAGACGAGCATCCTTGAAGAGGATCAGGTCACGAACACCACCAGCCATGCACAGACGTGTGCGCTGAGCCAGGATACCGACGATAAGACCGGCAGCCAGAGAGATGATGATGGCGGCGTGCTTGGAGCCCGGGCCTTCTTCTGAGAAGAAGATGAAAGCGGGTCTTGCGACAAGGAGGATCAGAAGCACAACAGCGGCAACTGAAACCACCATGCCTTCAGCCTTGGGCTGAGCATAGGTTCTCTTCAGAGAGAAGCCCTTCTTCAGGAAATATGTACCAACAGCAATACCCAGTACAAAACCAACCAGACCAAGCAGAGCGTTGATATCGCCGCCGGCCATACGAAGGATCATACGGAAGGGGCAGCCAAGGAACATGAGACAGCCGATCATGACGCAGAAACCAAGAACAAATCTGGTAATGGGTGATGAACCGCCTCTGGCCTTAAATTCCTTTGTACCAAATGAAACCGGGAAAGCACCAACAATGATACCAATGATTTCAGGACGGATGTACTGAACAACGGGAGCCTGATGAAGGCCCAGGGCACCGGCTGTGTCACGAATGAAGCAGGCGATACAGAAACCCATGTTAGCCGGGTTACCGAAAACTACCAGCACGGAAGCGATGACACCGATGATGAGACCGGCGATGATGATAGTCATCTTACTGTCTTTTGTTTGCATAAATAATCTCCTCTTTTCTTTAAATCTTGTGAAGCCTGGCCTGTACCCTTGGCCCGCTTCCCTGTTTAATACATTATAAATTAGTTAATTATTTATAACTAATATCAATTATTTATG
>JAGHUB010000310.1 GCA_018065025.1 Candidatus Equihabitans merdae | reverse complement strand
CCTTGAATGTCCTGTTTTTCTGTTTGAATATCCTGTCCGGAATTCTGAATATCCTGTTTTGTTACTTCAATGTTCTGTTCTGATACCTGAATGTCCTGTTTCGCGGCACTGCTGAACTTGCCACTGATATGCATTTCCCGATTATGGAGTTCATTTGCTTCATCCAACAACAGGTTTCTCAGGAACTTTTCCAGATACTGGGTTGTTTCGTGAACATTATTTTTCAGATCATTATAATTGGCCCTCACCAAGGCGTTTCTAAAATACCAGGCATTTTCTGCGAAGATGTCATTGGCAGCATCAAAGCCCAACATTCGCAGATATTTTATAAAGAATACAGCTGTGGTTCTTGTATTTCCTTCGCAGAAAACATGGATCTGCCACAATCTGGAGATGAACATGGCTAAATGATGTATGATTTCATCCGTGGACAGTCCTTTATAACTGAAGGCTCGCTCCCGGGATAAGTCATACTCCAATGTTGCACGAAGCTCTGTTGCACTGCCGTATAAAACTGATGCGCCATCCAGAACCCATTCCTGCTTGGTAATGTTATAATCACGCATCTTACCGGCATGTTTATAGATGCCTTGAAACAATTTTCGATGAATTGACAGATACTCATTTGGTGTAAATGAAAATGACTTTTCTGATAATAGCTTGGCTATTCGAAGAGATACCTTATCCGCCTCTTCTGTGCGATCATCTATGTCATTCACCGGGTTTTCTTTATAATAGCTTTCAAGCAATTTCCCGGCCTCATCTATGGTGATTTCACCTTCGATGTTCTTAATAGCAGTCTTGATCAGGTACTCTGATGGCTTCAATCCGTCCACATCCTGAAGACCAATGGCGGTCTGCCAGGCATATCCTTTGGCCCGCTTATTGGGTTCAGTTTCTCTTATGTATTCTTCAAATGGATCCTTTAAAAACATCATGATTACCTTCTGCATGCATGTAACGTTCCACCATGTATCAGCTGATAACTATTATACCAAATATGGCACCAGCTGTGGGGTTGACCTACACCGGGTATTTGTTCTTATCTGCTTCTGTGATTTCCCTTATTACTCTGCAGGGGTTGCCGGCTGCGACGACACCGCTGGGGATGTCTTTATTTACCACGCTTCCTGCTCCTATCACGGTATTATCCCCGATGGTGACGCCGGGTAGGACGGATACCTGGGTGCCGATCCAGACATTATTTCCTACGGTTATGGGCAGGGCGATTTCCAATCCCTGGTTCCTTTGCTCGGCATCGATGGGGTGGCCGGCTGTGGAGAAGACGCAGTTGGGCGCTATAAAAACATTATCCCCAAATGTTACGGGGGCGCCGTCCAGGATGGTGACATTATGGTTGGTGTAGAAATTGTCCCCTACTGAAATGTTGCAGCCGTAGTCGCAATAAAATGGCGCGGTAATGACGATATTTCCCTTTATTTTAACTCAATGGCAAGTGGGAAACGCCATGTATTCATGGCAAGACAAAAGCCCGATCTTGCGATCGGGCGCTTTCTTCAAAGATATGAC
>JAGHUB010000156.1 GCA_018065025.1 Candidatus Equihabitans merdae | reverse complement strand
CATTGAAGCTCTTGAAAAAGACGGTTTATATGTGCTTTGGATTCACCATGAAGGGGCAAGAGAACACATGGTAACCCCCGGTATTCCTGACGAAGCCTTCCTTCGGGACAAGGTACCCATGACCAAGGAAGAAATCCGTATGGTTTCTCTTTGCAGGATGCATCTGACATCTCGTTCCGTGGTGTGGGATGTAGGGGCCGGCAGCGGTTCGGTTTCAATCGAGGCGGCGGCTATGTGTCCGGAAGGCGAAGTTTATGCCGTGGAAATGAAAGAGACAGCCATCGCCCTTTTAAAGGCCAACAAAGCACACTTTGCTGCAGATAATATGTACATCGTTGAAGGGGCTGCCCCTGAAAGTCTTAAAGACCTGCCTGCTCCCACCCATGTCTTTGTGGGAGGCAGCAGCGGTGAGATGGAAGCGGTTCTACGCTTGGCATTGGAGAAGAATCCCGAGGTTCGTCTTGTCATCAATGCCATCACAGTGGAAACCATCGCAGAAGCCACCAGACTTCTGGAGGAATTACCCTTTACCGGAACTGAGATCATCCAGATGCAGGTAAGCCATGCTGAGAAGCTGGGCCGTTATCATCTGATGAAAGCCCTGAATCCCATCTATATTTTGTCAGCCACCGGCTGCGGTGATGAAGGATAAAACTAATATTAAGGAGATCAAATCATGATAAGTCAGATCACAAGAGAAGAAGCATTAGCATTACTTAAAAAATACAACAAAGAAGCTTTCCACATTCAGCACGGCCTTACAGTAGAAGGCGTTATGCGCTGGTTCGCCAATGAACTTGGTTACGGCGAAGAAGAGGATTTCTGGGGTATCACAGGGCTTCTTCATGACATTGACTTTGAACTCTATCCGGAAGAACATTGTCAGAAGGCTCCGGAACTTCTTAAAGAAGGCGGCGTCGGCGAGGATATGATCCATGCTATCTGTTCTCACGGCTATGGTCTCTGCTGCGATGTAGAACCCACTCTGGAAATGGAGAAAGTGCTCTTTGCTACAGATGAACTGACAGGCCTTGTCTGGTCCGCCGCTTTGATGCGTCCTTCAAAGAGCGTTATGGATATGGAACTTAAGAGCCTTAAGAAGAAATATAAAGACAAGAGATTCGCAGCAGGC
>JAGHUB010000206.1 GCA_018065025.1 Candidatus Equihabitans merdae | reverse complement strand
CCGCCCACAGAATGCTACGACTGGGTTAAGAAAGACCACGTAGACAAGGCACCTACATGGTGCAGCGTAGACCTTCGTGACGGTAACCAGGCACTGGTTATCCCTATGAGCCTGGAACAGAAGCTGGAGTTCTTTAAGCTTCTGGTTAAGGTTGGTTTTAAAGAAATCGAGATCGGTTTCCCGGCAGCTTCCGATACAGAATATGAACTGTGCCGTACACTGATCGAAAATGATATGATTCCCGATGATGTTACCATCCAGGTTCTGACACAGGCCAGAGAACATATCATTCGCAAGACATTCGCTGCCATCAAGGGTGCTAAGCATGCTATCGTTCATGTTTACAATTCCACATCCTATGCACAGCGTCAGCAGGTATTCCGTAAGTCCAAAGCTGACATCAAGGACATCGCTATTGCCGGTGCTCAGCTTCTGAAAGATCTGACAGCTGAAACTGATCAGGACATCCGTTTTGAATACAGCCCGGAAAGCTTCTCCGGCACAGAACCGGAATACGCTCTGGAAGTTGTCAATGCCGTTCTGGATGTATGGCAGCCCACTCCTGATAGAAAAGCCATCATCAACCTGCCCGTTACTGTAGAACTGTCCTCACCTCACGTAGTCGCTCAGCAGGTAGAATACATGCATAAGAACATGAAGTATCGTGATGCTGTTGAAATCTCTCTGCATCCTCACAACGATCGTGGCTGCGGTGTTGCCGATACAGAACTTGGTCTGCTGGCTGGTGCTGATCGTGTTGAAGGTACTCTGTTTGGTAATGGTGAGAGAACAGGTAATGTTGACATCATTACTGTTGCTATGAACATGTACATGCAGGGTGTTGATCCCAAGCTCGACCTGTCTGATATGCCCGGCATCACAGAGCAGTATGAAGCTGCTACAGGCATGGTTGTTAATGAACGCAGTCCCTACTCAGGTGCTCTGGTATTTGCCGCTTTCTCAGGTTCACATCAGGATGCTATCGCTAAGGGTATGAAGGGGATCGAAGAGAAAGATCCCGATCATTGGACAGTTCCTTATCTGCCCATCAATCCTCAGGATGTAGGCCGCAGCTATGATGCTGACGTTATCCGTATCAACAGCCAGTCCGGTAAGGGCGGCGTAGGTTATATCCTGGAGACCAAGTATGGTATGGTCCTGCCCAAGAAGATGAAGGAAGTTATGGGTTATGCCTGCAAGGCTGTTTCCGACAGAACACATGCCGAACTGTCACCGGAACAGATCCTCAACATTTTCAGAGACGAATTCGAAGGCAAGACTCATCCCCTGGATATCAAGGAAGTACATTTCCGTCAGGAAAATGGCATTATCGCTTCTGTCAGATCAGAGATGGATGGTGT
>JAGHUB010000326.1 GCA_018065025.1 Candidatus Equihabitans merdae | reverse complement strand
GACAACGTCCTTGCTGGTCAGTTCACAGAAACCGATCTCATCCAGCTTGCCAAGGACGCGGCAGGCCACATCCAGACCGCTTTGAACGTCTTTGGGCAGGTCCTTCTGAGTTCTGTCACCGGTGATAACAACCTTGGTGTTAAAGCCGATTCGGGTCAGGAACATCTTCATCTGAGCCGGTGTGGTATTCTGAGCTTCATCCAGGATAATGAAAGCATTGTCCAGGGTACGGCCTCTCATGTAAGCCAAAGGAGCCACTTCAATAAGACCTTTCTCAGAATTCTTCATGAAGCTTTCTGCACCCATGATGTCATAAAGGGCATCATAGAGGGGTCTCAGATAGGGGTCGATCTTACTCTGCAGGTCACCAGGCAGGAAACCAAGTTTTTCACCGGCTTCGATGGCGGGACGTGTCAGAATGATACGATTGACCTCTTCCGCCCTGAAAGCCTTGATGGCCATAGCCATAGCCAGATAAGTTTTACCTGTACCTGCCGGACCGATACCAAATGTAATGATGCGATCCCGGATAGATGACACGTAATCCTGCTGTCCCAGTGTCTTGGGCTTGATGGGACGGCCATTGATGGTATGAATAATCACTTCCTGATCCATAGTTTTAAGGAAGCGTTCTTTTTCTTCTTCAATAAGAGAAAGGGCATAAGATATCTGCTGTTCAGTGATCTCATTTCCTCTCTTTGAAATGTCCAGAAGCTGTGTAAACAGTCGATTGGCCTTGGCACAACCGATGGGATCACCGATGATCTTAAGCTTACCTTCTCGTTCAACAATAGTAACACTCAGAGCCTTTTCAATCTGAGTCAAATGTGCATCGAAACTGCCGAAAATGTTTTTCTCATGTTCTGCGGGCAGTTCCAGTTCGATCTGCATAGGGTCTGTCATAGATTCCTCTTAAATGGTGACATCAAATGAATGAACTTACATTCTTCTCTTTTCAAAAATTGCCGGCCAGTAAATGGCCGGCAATCCTGTCAAATCATATTAATTATTTGTTTGAAAGAAATTCGTGAATACCCTTAGCTGCGGCCTTACCGGCACCCATAGCCAGGATAACTGTAGCAGCGCCTGTAACGGCATCGCCACCGGCGAATACGCCTTCTTTAGAAGTCTGACCTGTTTCTTCGCTGGCGATGATACATTTCTTCTTGTTGATATCAAGACCGATGGTTGTTGAAGAAATCAGCGGGTTGGGTGATGTACCAAGAGACATGATAACAGCATCACATTCCATCTCGAATTCAGAACCTTCGATGGCGACCGGACGACGACGACCGGAAGCATCCGGCTCACCAAGTTCCATGCGGATGCAGCGGATGCCCTTTACCCAGCCTTCTTCATCAACAAGGATCTCTGTGGGATTGCACAGAACGTCAAACTGTACGCCTTCTTCCATAGCGTGGTGAACTTCTTCTTTACGAGCAGGAAGTTCATCTAAAGAACGACGATATACCAGATGAACATCAGCACCCAGACGAAGGGCTGTTCTGGCAGCATCCATAGCAACGTTACCGCCACCGACGATAACAGCTGTCTTAGCCTTGAAGATCGGTGTATCGTAATCATCACGATAAGCCTTCATCAGGTTATTTCTTGTCAGGTATTCGTTGGCTGAGAATACGCCGTTGGCATTTTCACCCGGGATACCCATGAACATGGGAAGACCGGCACCTGAACCGATGAAGACAGCTTCGAAACCTTCTGTTTCCATCAGAGCATCGATAGTCTTGGCCTTACCAACTACATAGTCAGTAACGATCTTAACGCCCATGGATTCAACGTTCTTAACTTCTTCAGCAACGATCTTGTCTTTGGGAAGACGGAATTCCGGGATACCATAGGACAAAACGCCGCCGGCTTTATGCAGAGCTTCAAAGATAGTGACATCGTAGCCCAGCTTAGCCAGGTCACCGGCACATGTCAGACCTGCAGGGCCTGCACCGATGATAGCAACCTTGTGACCGTTCTTTGTTTCTGCGCCTACCGGACGGATGTTGTTTTCCTTAGCCCAGTCAGCAACGAAACGTTCCAGCTTACCGATAGCGATGGGCTCATCGATACGGGCGCGGATGCACTTACCTTCACACTGGCTTTCCTGAGGACATACACGACCGCAGACAGCCGGCAGAGCACTGGAATTAGTGATGATCTTATAAGCTTCAGCGAAGTTGCCTTCTTTAACCTGCTGAATGAAGTCCGGGATCTGGATGTTAACGGGGCAGCCGGCAACACACATGGGCTTCTTACAATTCAGGCAACGAGCTGCTTCAGCCATAGCTTCTTCAGCATTGTAACCTAAACAAACTTCTTCAAAATTGTGAGCACGAACTTCCGGAGCCTGTTCTCTGACCGGAACTCTGGGCATCTTTTCTACTGCCATATTATTCTACCTCCGTCAATTGCAGTTACCGCAGCCGCCGTGATGTGTATCGCCTTCTTCATAGGCGAGCTTAGCACGACCTTCTTCGGTCTTATACATCTGCATACGTTTCATAGCTTCGTTCCAGTTGATCTTGAAACCATCGAATTCCGGACCGTCAACGCAGGCAAACTTGATTTCGTCGCCAACTGTAAGACGGCAGGCACCGCACATACCTGTACCATCAACCATGATGGGGTTCATGCTGACGATGGTGGGAATGTCATATTTCTTTGTTGTCAATGTACAGAACTTCATCATGATCATGGGGCCGATGGAGATGCAGCGATCATACTTGACGCCCTGGTTTTCAACCAGATCTGTGATAACGTCTGTAACCAGACCTTTACGTACATAAGAACCGTCATCTGTTGTGATATACAGATTGCCGGCAACAGCTTTCATTTCTTCTTCAAAGAACAGAAGGTCTTTGTTTCTGGCACCGATGATAACATCGGCATCAATACCGTGCTGATGCAGCCATTTAACCTGAGGATAAACGGGAGCTGTACCAACGCCACCGGCTACGAACAGAATCTTTTTCTTCTTGAGCTCTTCGATGTCTTCATAGACCAATTCAGAGGGCTGACCAAGGGGACCGACAACGTCGGCGATCTCTTCGCCTTCTTCATAAGCCAGAAGTTTCAGAGTACCAACACCGAGAGGCTGGAAGGCGATGGTGATGGTGCCCTTTTCGCGATCATAATCGCAGATAGTCAGCGGGATACGTTCACCTTCTTCGTCTGTACGAACGATGATGAACTGACCGGGCTGGCAGTTTTCAGCGACCTGCGGGGCATCAAGATCCATGAGCCACACGACCTCACTCAACTGCACTTTACGTGAAATCTTGTACATAATTTCCTCCTGTTTTAATGATATTTATCACTTATATCATCTTTAATTATCTTAAGAGATCAGCCACCCTGCTCTCTAAAGTTCTCAAACTGTTCCTCACTCATGAGGATCTCACGGGGTTTTGTCCCCTGTTCTTCGCCGACAACGCCGGCGTCACACAACTGGTCCATGATACGAGCTGCGCGATTAAATCCGATACGGAACATACGCTGCAGGGTACCGATAGAAGCCTTGTCCTTCTCAATGATCAGCTGGCCGGCCTGCCAGAAGAGTTCATCCCTGTCGTCTCCGTCACTGCCGCCCTTTGAAGAGGCGGAATGATTGAGGCTTTCGGTAATCTTCTGTTCAACCTCACTATTATACACTGCGCCTTGCTGACTTGACAAGAATTTAACAACATTCATGATTTCAGCATCATCAACATAGCCCCCCTGTACACGAAGGGGTGTTGTATAGCCCTGAGGATAGAACAACATGTCCCCTCGGCCCAACAATTTTTCCGCGCCATTCATGTCGATAATGGTACGGCTGTCTACGCCGGAATTAACCGTCAAGGCGATACGTGAAGGCATGTTAGCTTTAATAAGACCGGTAACAACATTGACCGAAGGTCTCTGTGTAGCGATAACCACATGAATACCGGCTGCACGTGCCAACTGGGACAGACGAACGATAGCCTCTTCTACTTCACCGGGAGCCACCATCATCAGGTCAGCCAACTCATCCACGATGACCACGATACGGGGCATCTCTTTAAGCCGTTCTGCCTGTTCAGGATTCTCAGCGATAGCAGGATCTGCTTTGATCATACGAACCCGTTCGTTATAACTGTCGATATCACGAACACCTGTCATCTCAGCAAACCTGTTGTATCGGTCCTGCATCTCAGCTACGGCCCAGTTAAGAGCACCGGATGCTTTCTTGACATCCGTTACAACAGGAATCAAAAGATGGGGAATGCTATCGTAGATCTTAAGTTCAACCATCTTGGGATCGATCATCAGCATCTTGACTTCCTTGGGAGAAGACTTAAAGAGAATACTCATGATCAATGTATTGATACATACTGACTTACCGGAGCCTGTGGTACCGGCAATCAGCAGGTGGGGCATCTTGGCAATATCGAAAACGATCTGCTTGCCGCTGATGTCCTTACCAACAGCAAATGCCAGAGGTTTGTTGAATTCCCTGAATTCCTTGCTCTCCAACATGTCTCTCATAAAGACAGGGCTGACTTCCTTATTGGGCACCTCAATACCGACAACGGACTTACCGGGAACCGGTGCCTCGATACGGATGTTGGTAGCAGCCAATGCCAGCTTAATATCATCCTGAAGGCTCAGGATACGGGCAACCTTGACACCATGTTCAGGCTGTAACTCATATCTGGTAACGGAAGGACCGCAGCTGATATCAGTTACACGAACATTGACACCGAAGTCATGGAAGGTCTCCTGAAGCTTTCTGGCAGTTGCTGCCAGATAATCTTCTGAATCGCCGCTGCTGCCTTTACCCTTCTTAAGAAGATCTGTGGTAGGAAGAACATAAGGACGTTCCTTCTCTTCTTCCTCTTCAGCAGCCTCATCCTTGATGGCAATAGCATCTTTCACAGCATTGACATCTTCTGCGATCTGCTGGTCTGAAGAATGAACTTTGGCCTTACGACGAGCCGGTTTTTCTGCAGCTTCCTGATCCATACCATCAGCTGTACCCATCGCATCGTCTGCAAAATCATCTGCTGATGAATCAGCATCTACATCCTGATCATTAAGAGATGTATCAAAGATTTCGGTTATACCGGTATCTGCCGGAATGTAGGGACGTTCAGAAGCTTCCTCTTCCATGAAGGGAACTTCTATGGTTGAAGACTCTACAAGGGGCTCTTCCTGACGACGGCTGTTCTTTCGAAGAGACTCTCTGAAAGACTCACTCAAAACAGAAGGATCGTGGGGGAAGGATGTTGATTCGTTATCTGCAGTTTCTTCAACTACCGGTTCGAACTTAACCGGTTTCAGTTTAACCGAACCGATATTTCCATACTCATCTGCATCTGAAGAAGCAATTTTGCCGCCTGAAAGGTCTACGGCTTCTGTTCCATCGGATGCGGGGCTTACACTGTCTATAGGCTTAACTGTAGAAGACTTCTTCCCCTTGGCGGCCTTACGAATATTGTCCAGGGGATTAACACCGGAAGGAACGATGGGCTTTCTGCTTACGGGAATCTCATCGAAATCATCATCAGGCATATAACCTGTTGAATCAATCTCATCATCTTCCCATTCGGCTTCTTCAGCCTCCCGCATCTTTCTGCGTTCTTCTAAGCGCTGCTTTCTCTGAGCATTAGCACTTTTGGCTTTACGACCGAAATGTGTAACAAGCGGTTTCTGAGTCATGACGATCACCGAGATCATGATCAGGATCATGGTCAGAATATAGGCACCGATGATTCCGAAGAGGATACCAAACAGGGAGACAAACAAGCCCCCCATAAAGCCGCCGCCTGTGTGGAATTCAGCAGAGGCTGTAAAGTACTCTTTGATGGGTGTGCCTTTAACATAGCCGTTAAAGAGCAGTTCAAAGAATGAACAGGCAAATACAAACAGCATGACGATACCGATCATCTTACGTCTGATGAACCTGTTGTCTTCGTTTGCTATATAAAATGCAAATCCGAAGAACATTAGAATGGGGAAAATGTAACCCAGAACGCCGAATAATCCGAATACAAGATGTCGGATCCACTCACCGGCTACGCCGCATACCCCAAATAAACTGATAAAGATTAATACAGCAAGAGCCAATACCGCCAGGAGAATGATATCTCTGCTGATGCCGGTATCGGCTGCCTTGTACTGCTGCTCTGAAGTGGGCTGTCGTGATCTTGTTGAAGCTGCAGAACTTCTCTTTGCTGAACTTGTTCTTGAAGAATTGCTCCTTGTCTTCTTACT
>JAGHUB010000254.1 GCA_018065025.1 Candidatus Equihabitans merdae | reverse complement strand
GCGCCGGTCATGGCTACAGGACTTAAGCAGGCCAGACCAAACATAATATAAGAAAGCTGTGAAACAGAGGAATAAGCCAGACGTTTCTTCAGCACATCTTCCCGGTAGGCCAACATAGACCCCATGAAGACTGTCAGCAGAGACAGGATCAACCAGGTGTACTGAACCCATGTACCTCTGATAAAGGAAGCGCCGCAGACATAGAAGACCACGCGGATGACAGCCAGAACACCACCCTTAACAATGATGCCGGACAGGACGGCTGAAGCCGGTGTGGGGGCTACCGGATGAGCGGTAGGCAGCCAGGCATGTAATGGGAACATACCGGCTTTGACACCGAACCCGATGATCATACAGAAGACAGAGATCAGCAGAATGGTCAGATCCTTGTCAGAAAGACCGGTAACATCAAGAGTACCACCCGGGACAAATTCGCCGCTGCCCAGATATAACGATAGATAGCAAATACACCAAACAAGGCAACATAGGCGCCGCCCATGGAATAAAACAGGTATTTCAAGGCGCCCATAATAGATTCGTGGGTGCAGGTATGCAATACCATGGGGAAACTTGTCAGGGTCAGCAGTTCAAAGAATACATAAATTGTCAGCAGGTTAGCTGAGAAATCCATGCCGTTCAGTGTACCGTAAACCAGCAGGTAGAGACCGAAGAAACGCTCTTCATCTCCGTCATGTGGCATATAGGCAAATGCGTAGATCAGCACCAGTACCCAGATGATGGAGATAAATGTGGCGAAGAAACGGCCCAGTGCATCGATCTTGAAGCCAAGAACAACACCGTCCACAAATCTGAACGTATCTACAGAGCCTTCAAATGCCCAGGCGGTTTAGAGTGTGATAACTGCAGAGATCACCAGAATGATCATTGCCGCTATATGAACGCGGGAAGACGCCGGTCGACGAACATCCACCGTACCTCCTGCTTTCGTTTCTTTAATGTGGGCGAAGAACGACATGAGCAGGAAGACCAGGCCTCCTACCATGGGTAAAAACACCGACAAAAATAATCCGATTACCATCTGCTACCTCAACCAAACATCTCAAGACCCATACGGATCAGGTCAATAATACCTCTTGCACCCAGACCAAGGGCAACGTTCAAAATACACAAAGCGATCATAGCCACGGACATGGCTTTCTGATCACCCATCTTGATGACACGACCAACGTCTTCTTTAAAGCGGGTACCTTCTTTAGGTGTATAAATACGAAGGACTGTCTTGAAGAAATAAACGGTATTCAGGATAGTACTGATAGCCAGAGCCACCAGCATCCAGAACATCTTGTCCGGCTCTGCCATGGCGACAGAAGCAAAAAGAATCTTGGATGTGAATCCGGCGAACATGGGGATACCGATCATGGATAAGGAACCCACGATAAAGGCTACGCCGGCCAGTTTATTTCTTGCACCGGCACCGCTTAAATACTTAAATTCTCTGTGACGATCCGATGCCAGACACAGTCCGTTAGTTGCGATAAAGAGCAAGGACTTGGTAGCGGCATGGAAAAGGATATGATAGATGGCTGCAATCAAAGCTTCTACCGTACCGACACCGATACCCATGAAGATGTAACCGATCTGGGCAACAGATGAATAAGCAACCATTCGATAGACGTCCTTCTCACGGATAGCGGAGATGGAGCCCATGATCATACCAACGATACCAAGAGCAAACAGAACATTGAGAACCGCACTCTGGATAACCTGGTCCAGACCAAGTACGCGATAGAAGATCTTGATCAGGATGAAGATGTAGCCCTTAGATACCAGGGATGACAGGATACAGGATGATGACAGGGTTGAATAACCGTAAGCATCCGGCAGCCAGGCATGGAAGGGATACTGGGCACACTTAACAGCCAGACCAACGGACATAAGCCCGATGGCAACGATCAATGAAGTGTTGTACTGCCCTGTCCGGGCTAACTCAACAACACTTTCTCTGATATTGCTCATGAGCAGATGGCCGGTGATATCGTAGAGATAACAGATACCCAGCAGGAACATACCGGAACCCAGCAGACTCATTACCATGTAACGAGTACCGGCAGCCAGTGTACGACCATTCTGACGGATCATGATAAGACCGCAGGCTGAGATGGTATTGATCTCAACGAAAACGTAGGCTGTGAACAAGTCGTTTGTGTAGATCAGAGCCAGCAGTGAAGACAGCAGCAAACCTGTCATGATGTAATACAGGTTCATCTTGGCGCCTTCAAGAACACGTTCGCGTTCAGCCTGACCGGCGATAAGGCTCAGCAGCATGATGACACAGAAAAATGTTGCCATACCGGCTTCAAGGACGCCGATACGAATTTCATTTCCCCAGGGTGCCGTAAAATGACCCATGGCATAGGTGTAGGCCTGACCGGTGGCGATGGTATAGCCAAAGATCGCAGCGGATAAAATGCCGATAATGGCAACCACGGCATAGCAGATGCGACGGGCATTTTTACCACCGAAGATAGAGCCTAATGGGCCTGAGAACAGAGCCAGGATGATGGAGAAGAAAGGAAAATTCTGTACAAATGCCATTTCCATTTATACGCCCTCCTTTTCCAGCATAGTAGAGATCTCATCCAGATCCAGAGTATGGAAATCTCGATAGAGACGGATGGTCAGGGCCAGCATAAGAGCTGAAACAGATACGGATACAACGATACCTGTCAGAACCAGACCACTTGGGATGGGGTTGATATAGGCATTCACTGACTGAACGCCATCCACAACGATGGGAGCCTTCAGTCCGGCGATATAACCTTTCAAAGCCAGGAAAAGATAGATAGCGGAGTCCATGATGTTGAAACCAATGATCTTCTTAACCAGGTTCTTCTGCAGCAGCAGATTGCCAAAGCCGATACCGAAGAGAAGGACAGAAACCACTTCATCAAAGTTCGTAATAAAGGCAGATCCTATCATGACTTAATGACCTCCCTTTCTGAACATGCAATACATGGTGTACATAGTACCGGCAACAACGATACCGACGCAGATGTTAAGAATCAGAATCAGACCACTGGAAATGATGGCACCGGGAGTACCAAGAGGAATAATAGAATGAATGTGATTTGCGCCGGTAAAGAATGAGTAGGATTTGCACATGGCATAGCAGGCCAGAGCACCAAAACTCATCCATTTATAGGTTTTGGCTGTGAAGAAACGTTCAGTCTTTTCAAAGCCGAAAGCATTCAGATACAGGATCAGGCCGGCACCGATGATAGCACCTCCGGAAAAGCCGCCGCCCGGACCCAGATGACCGCAGAGGATGACATAGACACCAAGCAAAATGATGGCCGGTACCAGCAATCTGGCGGAAGTCTGCAGAATCACGTCATTATTTGTTTCATAGATACGCATGTCATCAGCTGCTGCCGGTGTCAGGCCTTCACGTGTGGTACGACGACGGTCCACGCGAAGCAGAATCAGGACGGCGATGGTAGCAACAAAAAGAACATGGGATTCACCCAGGGTATCAAA
>JAGHUB010000264.1 GCA_018065025.1 Candidatus Equihabitans merdae | reverse complement strand
GCGCCGGCAGCTGTGGCCATCTGGGCACGTTCAGCGTTACTGATGTTGACATCGTGAGTGGTTCTAACCATGAAGACGTCATAGCCTCTGTTCTGAAGTTCTGCCTGGAGCTTCAAAGCTACCTGCAGGTTAAGGACGTATTCATCCAGACCTGACCAGTTGCCGTGAGTACCGGAAGTAACCTTCTGCTTCATGACGGAAGAACCGGGACCATTAGGCTCGGTGCCCCTGTTCTGTGTCCGCTGATGGCCGGCATCGATGGCAACCAGATAGCTCTTCTCATAAGAAGGCTGAGTAGGAATAGGCACGAAGCACTGGGCGATGGTGTCGTTAGGTCTGTAGGACTGAATGTTTGTGCCTGCAGCTGTGCTGCCGCCCTTGCAATCCAGAACAGTACCTAAACCAGAGCAGATGTTATAGCCGAACTGGTTATAGGAAAATGCCCATCTCTGGTAATTGCCGCCGTCCCAACCGTACTGCTGAACATTGGTGCCGGGAGTGGCATTGCCGCCCTGAATATCGATGACTCTGTTGGAGCGAACATTGACGATCTGATAATAACCGTCGCCAAGATAGTTGAGATTGAACTTCTGGGCATTGGTGTCACCAAGATTTCCCAGCTGAATATTGGCACCATTTGTCTTAGCCTTGTTGGCTACTTCGATGACCTTGGAATGGTCACTTGCAGTGGCCAGAATGAACATACCGTTAGGCATGGTACGCTTGGCATCCACTATTTCCAGAACAAACTTCTGATAAGCATTGCGCTCATCGTTATACCAGGTGTGAATACCCATCTGGGAGCTGGCAGCTGTTGTATCATTAACAGTGATATAGTAGTTGCCATTCTTAATGCTTCTGAAAGAAAATGTGCCGTCACTGTTGGCCACGGCCTCCCATTTCTGGTTAAGACCGTTGGTGTACTGGTACTGAAGAAGACGGGTACCCTCTGCCATAGTGCCGCCGTTAATGTCGATGGCCTTGCCTGAAACAACCGGGGCTATCATGATGCCACGATCGATACGGGACAGAGTGAAGGCCTGCTGGGCCGAACCGGCGAAACGCTCCAGACGAAGGTTGACGCCATTATCGGCACTATTTCTTTCCATGGTCATGGTGTAGCGTTCATTGGCTGCACAGCGAAGACGATAGGTACCGTCCTGATAAGTGCCGGAAATAGTATCGTAAATACCCATGATTTCTCTGGCCGTTTCATCAGACAGAAGGGACCATGAAGCAGCAAAATAGCCGTTGAGAATATTGTGGTCTGCCACGAAATCGATAGCCGGAACTTTGGTATCGTTGGCAGCCAGGATCATGGGCACACCAAGAGCAGCGGCCAGCTGAGAAGCAGCCAGACCATCCACATAACCATTACCTTCGGTAACCACTACCTGGTTGTAAGCCACATCTGAGAAAACCTCTTCCGCAATGGCTGTAGCTGTGGTGAAACGTGTGCTGCCGGACAGACGCTTGATGCTATTGGCATAGGGTTCCAGCTGTCCCAGTACCTGGTCTGTAACAGCAGCCGGACCACCGGCCACATAGATATCCAGCTTCTTACCCAGGCTTTCGATAAATGCCAGCTGGCTGTCCTTAAGACTTTCATAGGTCAGCATAATGGGGATACCGCAGGCTGAAGCGCACATGGCATCCGGGAAATTGCCGGCAGAAGCAATAAAGAGACAATCATCCGGTACACCGGTTTCCTGCAGGGCATCCAGGTTAGTTTCGATACGGGTAGCACCACCCAGGCGCTTAACTTCAAGACCTGCATCGGTAAATGTCTGCTCGATGGAAGTGGGAATCTCCAGACCCATGATATAGACAGTACCACCCGGCTTCACATTGGAAAGAATGAATTCAGTGGGTCCATCCTGAAGACCTTCAGGATTCTGATAAACGATGGGAGCGCCGTTGGTATAGGCCAGGTAGCTGCCTGACAGGGCATCCGGGAACTTGAT
>JAGHUB010000145.1 GCA_018065025.1 Candidatus Equihabitans merdae | reverse complement strand
AGGTGGAAAAGATCATCAACGGTGAAGTTGTGGCAAACATGCAGTTTGTTCTCACGAACCCAGGTCAGAACTTCGTCGCAGCTCTTGCCCTGTTCTTTCATAGTGACGGCCTTGTGAACCAGCAGACCTTCACCAAGAGAGGCTGCCAGTGAATCTTCTACTTCGATACGAAGATCCGGGAATTCTTCTTTCAATTCCTCGGCGGCTATACGTATGCTGTGGCAGCTGCCGCTAGGCCGGGTGAGAAGGCGATATAAAGGATATCCATACCCTTCTCGCAATAAGGACGCAGAGCAGCTTTGCCCTGTTCCGGATTGATTTGTGATGTGGTGGGCATAGCGCCTTCTCTGACCTTGTTGTAGAACTCAGACATGGTCATCCCTTCACCATCTTTATAAGTATTGCCTTCCAGAATATAGCTCAGGCAGATCAGGGGCAGATTGTGTTCTTCACAATAAGATGCCGGCAGGTCTGTGGTGCTGTCGCTGATGATAATATAATCTCTCATGATAAACTCCTCAAAATAGCCTGTTTTGATCATAAAAAATGGTATTTCATGATTGTTTATGATTATAGCACACTTTCATCGTTTTTTGTGCTGTTATATTTAGTTTTTAATACTACATGCGAAAACACAAAAAAGAATGCATCCACATTCTTTTGATGTCACTCCGCCACATGGTCTCTTGATGAATAATCAAATAAAACGTTAAAAGCCCGGAACCGCTATCTACACGCCAGTCCCGGGCCCTTAGTTGACATCCTCAGAATGCCTCATATTCAGTTTTCCTCCTTAGCGTTCATACGCCTACATCACAGTTCCACTTAGCAGGTAAAGAAGAATACCTCCGAAAAATCTAACTTCTTCATAAGTGCTACCTCCTGTTTGATGTATGGTTGACAGTTACTTATATATCAACATCTGCTTGGATGGATTTATAGAAAACAGAAATTTTTGGAGAGGCATTTCTGTTTTCTATGGTCATAATATACCTCATATTTTTATTATATTGAAATACATATAATATTGGTGTTACTATACTTATTATATATAGTCTTAAAAAGCAGGAGGCCCCCATGGAATTACGCCATATCAGATATTTTCTGGAAGTTGCCAAAGAGATGAACTTCACTCGTGCTGCTGAGAATCTGGCTATCGCCCAGCCCCCTCTCAGCCGTCAGATCAAGGACCTGGAAGAGGAGCTGGGTGTCCAGCTCTTTATCCGTAAGCCTCACGCCCTGTCTCTGACACCGGAAGGCGAGTATTACAAGGAATATGCCCAGCAGATCCTGTCCCTGGTTGACCAGTCCACCGAAGAAGTCCGTGAAGTTCAGCATGGTCTCCGAGGCACTCTCTATCTGGCTTCCGTTGAAGGCTACGCTCCCCGACTTCTGGCCAAATGGATCGCCGGTTTCAGCAAGCTCCATCCCCACGTTCAGTACAACCTGTGGAACGGCAACTCCGATGACGTTGTTAACCGTGTCTATAACGGTCTGGCTGATCTGGCCATCATCGTTGAACCTCACAATGAAGAAAAGCTGGCCTCTATGACGGTTCATAAAGAGTCCTGGGTGGCCATCATGTCCTCCAAGCATCCCCTGGCCAAGAAAAAAGCAGCCACCATCGCCATGGATGAACTGCTGCCCTATGAGCTGATCATTCCTTCCCGCGCCTCACGTCTGGATGAAATCAACAGCTGGTTTGAGGATAAAAATGCCAAACCCATCGTCCGCTGCCGCACAGCTCATTTCCTAAGCGCCTTCGAGCTTTCCCGAGAAAATGTTGGTGTCACCATCTACCCGGAAGCCGCCGCTGTTATGGTTGGTGCCGCTGCCCAGCAGGACGATGTCTGCATCAAGAAGATCCGCAAGCCAAATGTTGTGGCCAGCTACGCCATGATCTGGGATAACAAAAGAACCCTGCCCCACGCCGCTGCCGCTTTCATCGAATACGTAAAAGAGCAGACACGTGAAGCAGGATTCAAAGTTCCTGAATGATTAAATAACAGACAAGGCTGAGGACAAAATGCAGATCAGGCTTCCCGGCTTCTCTGCTTATGATAATTATCTGCATAAGCCAGCAGGATTTCTTTGTCGTTAAGAGCGGGATCTTCCAGAACCATCATCAGAGAGGATTCCAGAATATCACCAACTTCACGGCCCTTGATACCCATCTTCAGAAGATCACTGCCACCGATGGCCAGTTCCTTCAAAGACAAGGGATCTCGACGGCCCAGGATCTTAATGTATTCCTGATTGACGCCTTCGATACGGCTCAACTTACTTTCCCGCATGAAGTTACTCTTGGCCCAGTTATCAGCAAACTGAACGGTAAGATAATCAGTAAACAGATCCTTGCCGATGGTATGAATACAACGGCGGACATCTGCTGATGCAGGTGTGGGACGCAGATCGTGATAGCGCACCAGTTTTACGACTTTGTTGGTGGTATCGTTGTCGAACTTAAGCCGCTTCATGATTTTCTTGGCCAGTTCGGCTGACTTTTCGCCATGACCCTTGAAATGGTCGGTGCCCTTGGAATCGACGCGATGAACCAGAGGCTTGCCCATGTCGTGGAACAACATGGTAAGACGCAGTACCTTATCAGGAGGCACGATGGGCATGGCGTGGAGAATGTGTTCACCGACGCTATAGCAATGGTGAGGTGTATTCTGGGGAGTCTCCATGCAGACATCAAATTCCGGCATAAAGATGGAAGTGATGCCTGTTTCATAAAGCTGACGGAAGGCCATGGGATTGGGAGAAACCAAAAGCTTCACCAATTCCACCTGAATACGTTCGGCACTGACCTTTTTAAGGTTCTCGGCATGAGTTTTGATGGCGGCTTTGGTTTCTTCATCGATTGAAAAGCCAAGCTGGGCACCAAAACGAATGGCGCGGAAGATTCGCAGGGCATCTTCATCAAA
>JAGHUB010000114.1 GCA_018065025.1 Candidatus Equihabitans merdae | reverse complement strand
TTTAGTACATAGGAAGCAAGTTATTGCTGTATATGTCCAAAAGGTAAGGGCCACCCACCACCTGACGACCTGATTTAGTAGATGAGTAGCAAGTTATCTTGCTATATGTCCAAAGGGTGAGAGCCACCCACCACCTGACGACCTGATTTAGTAGATGCGTAGCAAGTTATCCTGCTATATGTCCAAAAGATGATGACCAGCCACCACCTGACGGCCTGATTTAGTAGATGAGTAGCAAGTTATCCTGCTATATGTCCAAAAGGTGAGGGCCACCCACAACGCAGAGGCTTGATTCAGTATATGGCAAGCAAGTTTTGAATCTATATGTCCAAAAGGAGATAACGGGTCACGACCCACAGTCACTTGGCTCATCCTATGCACAAAAAACAGCAGAACCAGTAATGCATATGCATGTGGTTCTGCTGTTTTATTCTTACTCAATTATATCAGATCAGATTATATTCCTTAGCCAGTTTCTCGAAAGCAGGCAGTGAGCGTTCAATCATGTCATAGCTTGTGCAATAGGCCAGACGGACATAACCCGGGCAACCCCAGCTCTTCATGGAAACCATCAGGATGCCGTATTTTTTAGCAGCTTCTACGAAGGCTTCATCATCTTCTACAGGAGACTTAACGAAGAGGTAGAAAGCGCCTTCCGGTTTGACACAGGAGAAGCCATCCTTGAGCAGAGCATTGTAGAGAAGCTGACGGTTGCGGTCATAAGCATCTACGTCGCACTGTTCATCCAGACATTCGGCAGCTACCAGCTGCATCAGTGACGGAGCATTGACGTAACCCAGTGTACGGTTGGCTACTACCAGAGCACTCATCAATTCATCAAAACCATCTACAACAGACGGAACGGCGATGTAGCCGATACGTTCGCCCGGCAGAGACAGTGTCTTGGAGAAAGAAGAACCAATGATGGTGTTCTTAATATAGGCCGGCATGTAAGGTACTGTAGCGCCATCATAAGCCAGTGCGCGATAGGGCTCGTCACAAACTACGAAAATGGGATGACCGATTTTCTCTTCAGCTTCGATAAGCAGCTTATTGAAAGCATCCAGAGTTTCTGCACTGTAGATAACACCGGTGGGGTTATTGGGGGAATTCAGGATTACAGCCTTGGTCTTCTCTGTAACATAAGCAGGAAATGCTTCCAGATTCAGCTGGAAATCTTCGTGACCTACCGGAACAGGAACAACTTTGCCACCGAAGTTGGCAGCATAGCTTCTGTATTCGCCGAAATAAGGAGCGAAGCAGATAACTTCATCGCCGGGATTCAGCAGGGCGCGCATGATGCAGTTAAGACCGCCGGCAGCGCCACATGTCATGAGAATATTATTCTCTGTCATCTTAGCATCGAAGCAGCGATTCAGATAATCAGCAACCTTCTTACGAACATCCGGATAACCGGCATTGGGCATGTAACCATGGACATAAAGAGAATCCATTTCATCAAGAATCTTGCGGATGGTATCAGCAACCTTGGCGGGAGCCGGTACAGAAGGATTACCTAAACTAAAATTAAAGACATTTTCCGGACCGATCTCAGCAGCCAATCTGATGCCTTCTTCAAACATTTTTCTAACGGCAGAACTGTTATTAACCAGGTCCAGCATACTTTCGGAAATAACCATTTTTCGACCTCACTTATGAAAAATAAAATACAGATATAATATGCTGACAGTTCAAATCCAGGGACAAGAAAGAATGCTTCAGCATTCTTTTGATGTCACTCCGCGGCACGGTCCCCAATCACAAATTGGGGTAATTACATAAAGTAAGCCCGGCCGATATCGCATTTTGATGCGGAAATGCGACGGTCAGCACGGGCTTATTTTACTCCTCTTCTATAAAAATGTGAAGTCTCACAGACCTAAAGGCAAAGGCATATAACATCTTCAGGTCAAAACACCGAATAAAAATCTCTTCATGCAGATCGAAATCTCAACTATCTCATCATCTGCGCTCTGCATCTCTCTCAGCCTGACGTCTGGCCCGATGTCTGCGAATGCTTTCGCTCCATTCACCGCCTACAGCTTTTGACTTGGGCATGGAGCGCATGCTGCAGACTGCCTGACCAACAGCTTCGAAGTTCACGGCGATACCTTCTGAGTCATTTTCATAAGTAACGGCTCGGTCGCTGCTGATGCCGTAGCGGGCAGCCTCGGCCACTGCGTCCATGTTGGCACCAAGGAAAATGAATTCCCAGCCATATTTTTCTTTCTGGCGCTCGATCATTCTCTTGATCTGGGC
>JAGHUB010000240.1 GCA_018065025.1 Candidatus Equihabitans merdae | reverse complement strand
GTGATGGTCTTGCCGCTATGAGTCTTAAAGGGACGTTCTGCCTTGAATGTGTTGTAAGTTTCAGCCAGTTTCTCTGTAAAGACAGCCACCTTCTCTTCGTCAACAGTCAGCTCACCGGTAGACATGTCATAAGTACACCAGTCTCTCAGCTGTTCTTCGGTGATAGCTTCAACAGCACCTGTCATATTAAGAGACAGTTTCTGAGTAAAGAAATGTTCGACCCTTCTCCATTCAGATACCAGAGCTTCATTATCCTCATAAACGGCGGGATGTTTGTAGCAATCAGCTTTGTCCAGATCCAACTCCGACTGACCATTTTCGATAGCCTCACAGATAGCAGCAACGGTCTTCTTGGGATCCAGAGCAGCACCTTCTTCTTCCTTCACGATCCAGAAATGATTGCCGTCGCCATCAATATAGGCATCTTTAGGCTGTTCAGCCTTAGCAGATACTTCAGAGAACTTATCAACCAGCTTGCCCACAGCATCTTCATCAACCGTTCTGACCACACCGGCTTCAATAACCTTCTCGAACTTTGTACCTGAACCATAACGCCAGGCATCTTCAGAAGCGATAATTTCTGCAGGAGTATTGCCCTCCAGCCTCAGTTCTTCCACATCGGAAGCCTTGATCTTGTAACTGTCTGTACGACCATTGATGGTCAGATCAAAAGCCAGTTCCTTAAGCAGCTTGTCTTCTGCTGCATCTGCTGTCATGCCGCCGATATTATACTCACGGCCTTCGATGCTTACCTTGGTACCGGGATCGATTTTGTCACCAAAATGAGCCATACCAATGAAATAAGCTGCGATGGCACCCAGCAGGGCCAGCATCATGATAGACAGCACGATATCTGCTGCATCAACTTTTCCGTTTCTGTTCCAGTCCAGAAGTTTCATAGTTTCTCCCCGTTTATAACCCTTATTTCTTAACTAATGCAGCCAAAACTGCACACACAGATTAATTATAGCAAAATGGATAGAACTTGTGTAAATAAATGAATCGATTTCATGCAAGCACAAATGTACTGAAGCCCTTTTGCATAAAAAAGGAGAATGGCCGAAGCCATTCTCCTGAATAAAACATTTTTAATAAAGGATTATACTCTCATAGCACCGTCAACTGACAGAACTTCGCCTGTGACATAGGAAGCCAGATCACTTGCCAGATAGACGAAAGCATTGGCGATATCTTCTGCTTCGCCCATACGACGCATGGGAATGGCATTGATCAGGGGCTGGATCATCTCTTCCGGCAGGTTGGCAACCATATCGGTCTTGATGATACCGGGGGCAACAGCGTTGACGCGAATACCGTAGGGAGCTACTTCACGAGCCAGAGACCAGGTCAGACCATTGACAGCTGCTTTACTGGTAGGATATGCCAGACCGCTTGTCTGACCGCAGATGCTGACCATGGAGCTGGTGTTGATGATAACGCCGGACTTCTGTTCTTTCATCTGTTTGACGGCCGGCATAACAGCATACATGATGGCATTAAGGTTAATACCGATGACGCTGTCAAACATTTCAGCAGTGTAATTGTCGATGGGTGTGGAATCTGAAACACCGGCATTATTGGCCAGGATGTCCAGACGACCGTATTTTTCGATAACCTTATTAACGGCAGCTGCAACAGCATCGGCATCTTTCAGGTTGGGGCAATCACCGGAGATTTCCCAATCGGCATTCTTTTCTTTCAGGCTGTTAACAGCCTTTTCAACAGTTTCGGTTCTGGAACCGAAGATCACAACTTTGGCACCATTTTCCAGATACTTTTCAGCGATGGCATAACCAATACCGCGAGTACCGCCTGTAACGATAGCAACTTTATCCTTTAATAACATATGACTCCTCCTTATTTGCAAATATGGGTTTGTTAGAATAATAACAAAGTGAGGTGGTTTGATATTGCTGATTTGTCATATTCATAGTATATTTGTCATATTATTTTTGAAAGGAGCCTTTTTCAAACCGTTATGGATAAAACTTCTCAGGACATTTTTCACTTCGATACCCCAGAGCAGGTAATCGGCGCCAAGGAACTGGATCTGCTGTGCAATCTTATCCAAAGTGGTAATGTCTATGAAGCCAGGAAGCGTCTGGAGACGGATCTGGGTAAATACCTGATTCCCTGTGATGGCTCTGCCAGAGATCTTCGCTACCATTTCATCGGCTATTCTGCCATCCTGGGCCATGAAGCTGCTGCCGCAGGTGTTGATGAGAAAGAATCCACTGCCATCTGCAGCCGGGCTTCGGCAGCTTTGGAGTCTCCCATAAGCCAAGAGGCTGCTACTGACCTGCTCTTTCAGTTATTTCTGCAACTGACGAATCTGGTATCTCAGACCAAAACAAAAGGACGGAACTGCCTTTATGTTCAGCAGGTCCGTCAATATGTGAGTAGTCATATAAAAGAGCCTATTACCACAGCTGATGTGGCTCTGGCCCTCTCTGTCAGTCGCGGCCATCTTTCCACCATTTTCAAGCAGGAAACCGGCGAAAGCCTAAGCGACTACATTCGTCGTGCCAAGATTGAGACTGCCTGTCTTCTGATGCATTCCGGGCAGGGCACGCTGGGCCATCTTGCCGCAGAACTTGGCTTCTCTTCTCAGAGTCATTTCATCCGTTGTTTCCGGAAAGTAACCGGCGTCAAGCCCGGTGAATATCTTGAAAGGCGAATTTAATCTATAATTAAAACCGGCAGTTTTCAACCAAGCTTATCTCCATTTGCAACAGGCTTGTCCGGCTTGATCAGGACCACACCGCCTTCACTGTATGTGCCCAACACCAGCACTTCAGACATAAAATCAGCAATCTGACGAGGGGGGAAGTTTACCACAGCCATAACCTGTTTGCCCACCAAATCTTCAATCTGATAATGATCCGTGATCTGGGCCGAAGACTTCTTCACCCCAATCTCTTCTCCAAAATCCACAAGCAGCTGGTATGCCGGCTTTCTTGCCTTGGCGAAAACCTTTGCTTCCAAAATGGTACCCACACGAATATCCAGTTTCATAAAATCGTCAAATGTTGCCATTTTTCTCTACCTCATAATCTATATCTAACGTATCAAGTAGCTCTATAAACGTATCCTGTCCATCAAGGCAAGTATCGATAAGCCATCCTTTTTCTTCTCTCCAATTTGCAAGGCCTCTGTAATAATAATGCTTCTTTTCGTCCTCAATGATAAACGGAATAATATTGTGTCTCAGACATTCTTTCAGCGCAATCAATCTGCCAACTCTTCCATTACCATCTTGAAATGGATGAATGTGCTCAAATTCGGCATGAAAGGTAATAATATCTTCAATCTTGATATCCTTTTTTGCATTGTATTCCGCAAGAAGCTTCATCATACAGTCGGACACCTCCGATGGTTTTGATGTTTTCCTTCCTCCAACCATATTGGGACGTTTTTTGTAATCTCCAACTGCAAACCAAGAAAGTGTGGAGTCTTTAGTATCATGTTTAAGAATGTAATGAAGATTCTTGATTATTGCCTCAGAGAGTTCTGACTCAGCGTTCTCAATGCAATAATCTATCGCCCTGAAATGATGCACAGTTTCGAGAATATCATCCACCGAAACACCATCACCTATATCAATAGTATTCGTCTCAAAGATTAATCGTGTCTGCACTTCAGAAAGCTTACTTCCCTCTATGTGATTCGAATTATATGTCATACGCACTTGAAGTTCATGATAAAGTCCGCCGGAAAGCCTAATGTCTTTCTCATCTCGTAAACGCTGCAGTATCTTGTTAGCAGATTTCTCTCGATACAAATCGCTGACAAGTACTTGCAAATATGCAGCAATGCGTTGAAGACTTCGTTGAGATAACTTCTCTCCCTTTGCAATCTTTGCCACGGTACGCGTAGATAACCCCGTCTCTTCAGCAAGCGTTGTTTTTCCTATTCCCTTCTCTTTAAGAATTCTTTCAAGCTCTTCATACGAAATCACTTGCTTCCTCTCCTTGCATCACATTTTTCTTTACAAATTATACTCCATAACAGAGCAAAAAGTAAAGATTTTCTCATTATGAGCTGTATAAAGTAAAGATTTTCCGGTGCTGCACAAATAAGCAGGTGAAATATTGCCACCATCGTGGGGGCAATATTGCTGAAAAAAATGTGGTAGCATAGGCACACATTATTAAGAATGAGCGTCAGATCAAGTGAATAAGCATTCAGGCAAAGGCCTATTTATCTGGAATATCATAATGCCATTAGTGATAGGGGCATTGCTCTACTATGTCCTGTCTCCGAACACGCTTTTTGTAACGTGGTTAGATAATGTCTTCGGCGGCGGATTTCATCTTTATATGGCCCATAGGTATAGCAGTCTACTAAGGTTTGTCAGAAACTATTTTCCCGATATGCTTTGGGCCTACGCCTTGGTTTTTTCACTCTACCTCATAATCGGTAATAATACAGCAGAACTGAAGAAGGTCTTCCGGATCGCCCTGGCATTTGCCCTGATCATGGAAGTGCTCCAGCTGACGCCACTTGTCAAAGGAACCTTCGATGTGGCGGACATTATGCTTGAGTACCTTGCGGAAGTAACTGCTGTCACTGTTATAAAAATCATTTCTTTAAGGAGGAGTTATTAGGTATGAGAAAAAAATCAAAATCCCTGGCAGCAGTATTGTGTCTTGCAATGTTTGCCGCCATGGCAATGGGCAGTGGTTCATCATCAAGTTCTGAGCCCTCAAAAGTTGGTGAAGTCAAAGCTGAATCTGAGGCAGTAAGTGAAGAAGCTGCCGCCCCGGTGGAAGAAAAGACAGAATATCACGTGGGCGACATTCTGAGTGCCAACGATATGGAGATCGTCTATGCGGCCAGCGGTGAGTATGTAGAAGATAATGAATTCATGCAGCCAGCAGATGGCAACAAACTTGTCTTTATTAAATTAGCTTTCGAAAACACAGGTTCTTCTGATACAACTGTCTCTTCACTGCTTTTTGAAGGATACGCAGATGGCTACAATGTGGAACAGCATTTTACAGGCAGTGATTTATCAGCAACACTATCTCCCGGCAGAACAACAGAAGGCGTCATCGTCTTTGAGGTTCCCCAGGATGCACAGCAGATCGAGATTGAATATGAAACCAATGTTTTCACCAGTGATAAGATCAAGTTTATCTACGATGGTGATGTGGATTCCGGCTATGTTCAGGAAGGCAATGCCACCGCTTCTGAGACAGCATTTGTGGTAGGTGATATCGTTGAATCTTCTAATCTGAACATCGCTTATCTGTCTTGCGAGAATGACACAAGCTACAACGAATACTTTGGTCCCTCAGAAGGCTGCCACTTTGTGACTCTGACTTTCGAATTTGAAAACAAGGGTGACAAGGATGAAATCATCACCATGTGGGATTTTGACTGCTATGCCGCCGGCAAGCATTGTGAACAGTCCTATTTCAGAGATGATGCTTTAGATGCCACCTTATCCCCGGGCAGAAAAGCACAGGGAACCGTAACATTTGAAGTGCCGGATGGTGCATCCGTCGTTGAAGCTGAATTCGTTTCCAATATCTGGACTTCCAGCAGAGTCGTATTTACCGTCACTGAATAAGTGAAGAATTATAAAGTCGTATAGGAAATATAAGACATCAAAAAAGGGAGTGTTGCTGAATTAACAGCGACACCCCCTTTGAGTATTTACTAAAATAATAAGCTCAATCCTGAGCACCGCTGGTGCGCAAAGGGTCCATACCATGGGCTTTGAGCTCAGCGTTCACATCGATAATACTGCCGGGACGTTCATTGAACATGATCATGAGGAGAGCATCCCGCGGCACCTTGGCATAAAGCTCCGGCA
>JAGHUB010000180.1 GCA_018065025.1 Candidatus Equihabitans merdae | reverse complement strand
CAGTCTGCTTTCAAAATAGTGGATAAACGATGGGCGATGACGATGCTGGTGCGGCCCTGCATCATCACTTCCAGGGCATCCTGAATAGCATTTTCAGAAATGGAATCCAGGGCGCTGGTGGCTTCATCCAGAATCAGGATCTTAGGATCCTTCAGGATGACACGAGCGATGGACAGACGCTGCTTCTCGCCGCCAGACAGCTTAAGACCTCGGTTACCAACCTGAGTCATATAACCATCGGGCTGGGAAATGATAAAATCATGGATGTTGGCGATGCGGCAGGCTTCCTCGATTTCCTCCTGAGTAGCATCCTCATTGGCGTAACGCAGATTGTCCAAAATCGTACCATTGAAAAGATAAGATTCTTGGGTTACCACACCGATGCATTGGCGCAGGTATTTCAGATCAAAATCACGGACATCTACCCCTGCAATGGTGACCCGACCGGCCAGCACGTCATAGAATCGGGGAATCATATTGACTACAGTGGATTTGCCGGAACCCGAAGGACCAACGATGGCATACATTTTTCCACCGGGAACGGTGAAGTCTACATCCGTCAAAAGAGGAATCTTGGGATCATAACTAAAGGCCACGTGCTCGTATCTGATAGGCTGGAGAGCAACCTCCGGCTTCTGACCATTTTCCGGAGAAACGATAGTATTCTCCCGGTCAAAATAATCGAAGATACGGGTAAATAAGGCCAGCGAGCGGGTAAAATCTACCTGTAGATTGAGCAGGGATTCCACCGGACGATAAAGACGATTGATGAGGGCCACGGTGGCAGTAATGGTACCCACAGTCAAAGAAGTGTCAATATTTTTGATAATAAACCAGCCGCCGGCGAAATAGATCAACAGAGGGCCTACCTGAGTAAACATGCCCATCACCACGTGGAACCATTTGCCGCTGCGCTGTTCCTTCAGGGAAATGGCTGTCACTTCTTCATTGACTTTGACAAAATCGTTATACTCTTTTTCCTCGCGACTAAAAATCTTGACAAGCATGGAACCGCTGACAGACAAGGTCTCGTTAATAACCTGATTCATTTCATCAGTCTTGGCCTGGCTCTCAGACACCAAATTCCAGCTATTCTTGCCGGCACTTCTTGTGGGCAGAATCAGCAGCGGAATAATGGCCATGCCTACCAGAGCCAGCTGCCAGCTCATGGAAAAAAGAGCCACCAAAGTGGTCACAACGGTAGCCACATTGCTGACCACATTGGACAAGGTGCCGCTGATAACGGAGTTAACGCCGCTGATGTCGGTGTTCATGCGGGTAATGATATCACCTTGTTTTTCCGTGGTAAAAAATGAATGAGGCATATACTGGAGATGGTGATACATCTGATTTTTCATGTCAAAAATAATGCGCTGGGAGATCCAGGCATTGATGTAACTTTCCAGTACGCCGATGACCTGGCTAACCGTCAGGGCGGCAAATGCCATGATCAAAAGACGAATCAGCAATGACATGTTTTTGCCAACCAGTGCTTCGTCCACAATGCGACCGGTGATAATGGATGGCAATAATCCAACAGTGGCTGACAAAAGAATGGCAACGAAAACGAAGGCAAGCTGCAGCCAGTAGGGCTTAAGATATGAAAAGATACGTTTGAGAAGAGCCCCTGTCACTTTAGGCATCTGAGCCTTCTCTTCTTCTGTCAGAAATCCTCGCGGACCTCCGTGATGTCCTCCAGCCATATTTTACTCCTGATTCTGTAATCCAAAACCTATTATTCTACAGGCTTATGTCAAAAACACGTGCTCCTGCAAGTGGCCCACACCATTGCGACACATTTTTGCTTCATGAGCACTCATCATTTCATATAAAGAAAAACGGCAGGCGCCTGAACATAAACTCAGCACCTGCCATTAATTTTACTTGCAATAATAGAATATTTCCAGCGTCGTTCCTAACCTGTTAGTGGTCTTGTCTTTGGAACGATGTTCCTTGATGTCGATATCGTAATCACTACCGGAGTACTTGACGAAAGTATTTACGAACCAGATTTCCTTGGTATCCGGAGAGACGTATTCCACGGATTCCTCCTTGGAGGAGCGACGGTAGAACTGGAACCAGCCGGTCTTGTATTTCTTGTCGATTTTCTTGATGGTCATGCCGGTATTGACCCCTTCCGGGAACTGGACAAAGACCTCCACGCCCTTGTCTACCGTTCCGTTATAAGTCTTGTTGTCGGCCTTAATGCCTCTGACCATGTTATCAACAACATAAGCCTGAACGCTGGCACCGCATTCTCCCTTGTCATCATAGTCGCCAAAATAAATGTAACGGAACATGTCATCAGAATCACTGATGGTAATGCCTGTGGTCTTCTCGAATTCTGTCACGCTGATGGGCAATGTGATTTCTTTGCCCTGGATTGTCACATGACCGCTCTCCCATTTGTGGTCCCTGGTCTCAAATGCATAATCCACGATCAAGATAATGAAGAAGATCAGCAGCAGTTTTAATAAACCTTTGACTTTTTTCATATAAGTACTTCCCTTTAATGCTCTGTTCCCTTTGTTTGCTCAGGTATTATATCTTTTTGGTATTTGAGTTTCGGTGAGTCAAATCTCAGATTTCACTGACTCGGAATATTATAATTCTCTCACGATCTGCATTTTCATCAAACAGATCTTCACAACTTATCTCATCTTCGAATTCCAGAGCATCATTTGTCATCAATGCCCCTATATATTCATCTGACGGAAAATAAAACATCAGCAGTATTTCTCTGGGAAATGCGTAATAGGATGCCAAAACATTTCCTAAAACGCTCTGCAAAATCTCCACAGAAAATGGATTGAAAAAGAAGACGCGATCCACTTCCGGAGGTATCTCATAATTAACAGCATCTTGGCACAGGAATGTTACTCTTTTGCCGGAGACAGCCTCTGCCCCATTACGCAGAGCCGTTTCATAAATGCGCTCATCATACTCAATGCCAATAGATGTGCAGCGTGTCTGATAAGACA
>JAGHUB010000205.1 GCA_018065025.1 Candidatus Equihabitans merdae | reverse complement strand
ATACTGAAGCCGCCACGCAAAGTGACGGCCATAGAGTCCAAGACCTCCCGAAAATCAATAGTCAGTTTGTAGATGCGCTTTCGACAATAAGCCTTCCTTCTCACGATAAACCACAGATAGCCCAGACCGCTTAGCCAGATCAGGGATATCCACCTCATATAAAAGAGATAGTCCAGCACCAACATAAGGCCTATACCTTCACTTATCCGCTGCAGGTTGTGTCGCAGCGACGACTTTTCCACACGGTAATCAACAATAGCCATATCACCCCTCCCCGGCCAGGATCAGTTTATCCCGGTGCCGCAACTGGCCAACGCATTTTAGTGAACCTGCTTCGTTGTCCCACATGTAGAGGGGATTGGTCCGCACCACACCATTTTCCAGACCATCCAACTCCACGATTTCCATGACCCGACGGCCCTTGTTTGGAACTCTTCCCAGATAGACTACCAGGTCGATACCGGAGGCGATCTGCCGGCGAATAGCTTCTGCCGGTATGTCCATAGCGAACATAACCAGAGTCTCAAAACGATTTAAAGTATCCGCTGCCGAATTGGCATGGATGGTGGAAAATGACCCGGTATGGCCGGTATTCAATGCCTGCAGAAGCTCTGCCGCCTCTTCACCTCGGACCTCACCAACCACAACGCGGTCCGGCCGCATACGTAGAGATGACTTAATGAGGTCACGTATGGTAACCGCCTTGTTGCCTTCCATGTTGGCAGACTTAGCTTCCAGAGAGACCAGATTGGCCACTCCCTGAATCTGTAGTTCAGCATTATCTTCTATTGTGATAACACGCTCCCCTTTGGGAATAGCATTGGACAGGGCGTTAAGAAATGTGGTCTTGCCGGCGGAGGTTCCGCCGCTGATGAGGATGGAATAGCCGGAGCGGACATAACGCTTCAGATCATCTGCCGCTTCTTTTGTCACACTGCCGTATCGAATAAGATCCGCCATGGTGATCCGCTCCTTGGGAAAACGTCGTATGGTGAGAATAGGTCCGTTAATGGCGGCCGGAGCGATGACAGCATTAACACGACTGCCATCCGGCAGTCTGGCATCAGCAATAGGCGTCCGCTCGTTAATGACACGATTGCAGTCGCCAACAATGCGCTGAATCACATCCTCCAGTTTCTCCCGGCTCTCAAAATGTTTCTGCCAACTGCATATTTGTCCTGCCTTCTCTACAAAAATGTGGTCTGGACCATTTACCATGATCTCCGTCACTTCATCATCTTCGATAAGTTCCTGCAGCACATCCAGGCCTCGCATACTGTCGAAGAGATGCCGCTTAAGTGCCTCTCTGTCCATTGCCGTGAGACAGGCCTCATGTCGCACTTCCATCACCAGACGATCTGCTTCGGCTTTTATCTCTTCATCCTCAACCCAGGCACGGTCCTGAAAGGTTTCCAGCATGGCCTGACGCAGTTTTCCTGCCAGAGCCTCATCATACATAGCTCATCACCCTCTCTTGAATAAAGTCGCCCAAGGGTCCGTATGGTAACTCTTCCGGAACCTCATACTCCAGTCCACAAGGTGGCAATCCTAAAATATCCAAGGTCCGAATCCGCTGTGCTACCTCGGGCCAGGCTCGTCTCATCCGATCACAAAATACTTCTCTTTTGGCTTCTGATAATCTGCCGTGAAGAAGGGGCATGTAGATTTCCTCGCAGTTTCCCAATATCTCAGGCAAGCCGTCCATACCATGTCCCAGATCCCACACGATCCGTTCATAGCCGCACTCCTCCTTCACCAGCTCCATCAAGCCAAACCACTCTCTGCAGCGTACATTCCAGACATCATCAGGCAAAACAGGCCCGGGCAGGTAATCCAGGTCATCGATTTTCTTCTTAACATCCTCCAACATTCCGCTGAGGTTACCCTCCCGCCTAAGCAGTCCCAGAGTCAGATCGGACATATCCATTCTTGGCAGACATCCTGTCAGCAGATGTATGCCTCCCACAGCCTCTGTACTAAGCCACAAGGTACGATATTTATCAGACAGGAGCATGGCATAGGTCAAGGACATAGAGGTCTGCAGGCAGCCTCCTGAAGGCGCGTAGAAGCCGGCACAGCGACAGCTGCTGCGTACCCGCTCCGGGTTTTCAAAGCCATGTTCACTGCATAATTTGTGGAAAGCGTGCAATAAATCATCTGCCCTCTGGTAACGATTCAGGACAGGATAGTCCGTCAGGCAGCTCTTTCGAATGCCCTCTGTCAGCACCACCCCAAAGACATCCTCTCTGGCCTTAATGGCAGACCGTCTCTGCAGTACCTGCTTCAACATGGACTCCCCGGCCATAAAGACAAAGGAATCCCCGTCTTCCAGCATATTGAGGAAAACATCCGGATCCGTTACGCCATGAGCCTCGTAAAGCTCCTCACCGGACATAACAATATAATTCACCAGAATAGTCACATAAGCACGATCCTCATCTGCCACCAACATCCATTTCTTTTTCATTTTCAAACCTCCTTTTCATCGCCCCTCAGGCCCCGGGCACTGCCCTCTCCAGACATTTTCCGCAAGGGCTGATGGGTGCGTTTCAAGGACTATAGTTGAAAGCCATCTGGCTTTGATAGTGGCAGATTCTCACGAATTATCCCTTGGCTTTTTCGTGCAGAACAACAAATCCATCCGCGTCCGTGGAGTTTTCATTTGATGTGGGGTAAAATGTTGGATGTGTGAATTTTGATTAGTAAAGGAGTTCCCTATGGATAGAAACAATCGTCCTCAAAGCAGAAAGGAAAATATCACCGGCGGCAATGGTCACGTTGGTAAGACCGGCTCGGGCCTTGGTCTTGGCCCATCCTCCAATGCCCGTCAGAATACGCGCCCGGCTTCAAGCGGCCCCCGTCCTTCTCGTCCCGAAGGTCA
>JAGHUB010000082.1 GCA_018065025.1 Candidatus Equihabitans merdae | reverse complement strand
TATAAGAACCTTCCTGCAGCTTCTCCACCGATCTGACCTCTACTGTTGCACCAGGTGAGATGTCCGCCATCGCGTCCTTCAGATCCTGCTCAAGCTTGTTTACGAATTCTTTGAAATCCATAAGTCTTGACCTCCTTCTTTGAAATAAAAAAAGAGCGCCAACTCACTCTCTGTTAAAGAATGAGCTGACGCTCTATGTAAGTTATGATGATAAACATCAATCCATTTGGTCAAAACCTGTCTAATGATTTCAAACGATCCAATCTGCCGATTCAAAGAGTTTTCGTTCAAAAAATCCTTCTGAGAAGGCCGAATTTTCACCCCGCCTTAAACCCATTACTGCTTCAAAAATGGAATTTCACCCCGATTTTAACCCCTTTAAACCCATATAAATTTGGTCAAAAAGTGGCAAACAGCGACAAACCTTTCAGAAGTTCCGGGCATAAGAAAAGCCCGAAAAACCTTGATTTTCGGGGCTTTTTTTGCACTTTTCGATTGTAAAATCGGTCTGATTATCTCTTTGAGAACTGAGGTGCTCTACGAGCTGCCTTGAGACCGTATTTCTTACGCTCTTTCATTCTCGGGTCTCTGGTAAGGAAACCAGCTGCCTTAAGAGTCGGTCTGTATTCAGCGTCTGCCTGAAGCAGTGCTCTGGAGATGCCGTGTCTGATTGCACCAGCCTGACCGGTGGTTCCGCCGCCATGAACGTTAACAAGAACATCGAACTTGTCAACAGTCTCAGTAGCTACGAGCGGCTGACGAACGATAACCTTCAGGGTCTCAAGACCGAAGTACTCGTCGATGTCTCTCTTGTTGATGGTGATCTTACCGGTACCCGGCATAACATATACGCGAGCGACGGATTTTTTTCTTCTTCCTGTTCCGTAGAATTTATCTGCCATGTGCTTTCCCTCCTATTAGAATGTCAGCATTTCCGGCTTCTGAGCCTGCTGCTTGTGTTCCGGTCCTGCATAAACGAACAGCTTCTTGTACATCTGACGTCCAAGCGGTCCCTTGGGAAGCATTCCCTTAACAGCGAGTTCAATAACCTTCTCCGGCTTCTTAGCGATCATATCACGAAGAGAAGTCTCTTTCATGCCGCCAACATAATCGGAGTGGTGATAGTAGATCTTCTGATCCAGCTTCTTACCGGTAACTTTGATCTTCTCTGCATTAACTACGATTACATAATCGCCGGTGTCAATGTGCGGAGTGAAGATAGCTTTGTTCTTTCCTCTTAAAACCTTTGCTGCTTCAGATGCAAGACGACCAAGGGTCTTACCTTCAGCATCGATTACATACCATTTTCTTTCAATCGTTGACGGGCTTGCCATAAACGTCTTCATGGTGTTTCCTCCTTGCTTTTTCTGTTAATGTTCGATTGCGGGCTGACAAAGGCTTATTTCTGTCCTCTCGCGCTTGTTCCGGCGAACAATGTCCGAATCCGCCAAAACAATATGATCTAATGTATCTGCCGGGGCTTTGGCCTATACATCAACATAACTGATAAAGGTGACATTCCTAGTCACACTGATTGAGTATATCCCATACTCCTTTTTTCTGTCAACAGATTTCTTCTGTATTTTTCAAAATTATAACCAATATTCAAGAACGCCACCAGTATTCCTGATGCGACGCGCCAGATGCGAAGCATCTTTTACCGGATCACTTTCGGCCCTGTATCAGAAACATGGGTGTTGACGCCCACATGATCTTTTCATCTTCGCGAAGAACGGTTTTCCAGATTTCCGGATCTGCTTCCGCAGATGCATAACCGGCTTCCCGCATCACAGCAAGATCCCATTCCGGCCGCTTCTGCCCGGTCAACGGCAGGTCTTCCGCCAGACGCTCGCAGACATCAAAGTTTTCCCCAACGTTGGCATCATCCAGATCCATTGCTTTCGCCTGTTCCCGGTCTTCCTGAAATGCTTTCTGTTTTTCATCATCTTTCAGATAGCCGTACCAGTCTGCATCGTAATTGAGCAGAATACCACCCGCTGCCATCACACGCAGCCACTCTTTATACGCCTGGGCAGGCTTCGGCAGATTCCAGGTCACATTCCGGGTAATCAGAACATCAAATGCATTATCCTCAA
>JAGHUB010000443.1 GCA_018065025.1 Candidatus Equihabitans merdae | reverse complement strand
CTGGAGAATTCTCCATCAACCATTCCATTTGAGAAGGAGCTTGAGAATCTGGAAACCTTCTTCGCTGTTGAGCAGGTCCGTTTCCCGGATATCGATTTTGTCACGGACATTCAGGTATCTGACTTCGAAGTGCCTCCTCTCACCATTCAGCCTGTTTTTGAAAATGCTATTAAGCACGGCATCTGCGGCAAGGACGAGCCGGAAGGCACCATCAAGTTGTCCACTTATGAGAAAGACAATTGTTACCATGTGGTCATCCAGGACGACGGTGTGGGCTTCGATGTGAATCAGAAGAAGGAGCCGGATGGCCGGTCTCACCTTGGTGTGGCCAACACCAAACTTCGTCTGGAGCTGATCTGCGGTGGTCAGATGATCACCACCAGCACTCCCGGAGTGGGCACAACCGTAGATATGATCATTCCTAAGAAAGAACAGTAAATAATGAAAGCATTGTGTGTTGATGATGAAGCCATCCTTCTGGGTGTGCTGAAGAAAGCTGTCGGAGATTCCCCGGATATCGATGAAGTGGTGGGCTTCTCCAGCGGTAAAAAAGCCCTGGCCTATGCCAAGGACAATACATTTGACATCGCATTTCTGGATATTCAGATTGGCAGCATGACCGGTATCGAGCTTGCCAAGGCCCTGAAAGAGATCTATCCAAGTCTTCCGGTGGTCTTCTGTACCGGTTATAACCAATATGCCCTGGATGCCTTCAAAGTCCATGCTGTGGGTTATCTGACCAAACCCATCCGTGCCGAGGATGTGCAGGAACAGATCGATAACATCAAGCAAATGACAGGTTACGACAAGGAAAATACTAAGCGTTTCCGTATCCAGTGCTTCGGCAATTTCGAATGCTACGTGGACGATGTGCCTCTGGAGTTTAAGAGAAAAAAATCCAAGGAAGTCTTCGCCTATCTTGTGGATCGACGTGGGGCTGCTGTCACATCGGGACAGATCTCCGCTGCTCTCTGGGAAGATGAAATGGATGAGAAGAAAGCTTCCAACTATCTTTATCAGTTACTCCACCATCTGAAGAAAGTCCTGGAAGGCGT
>JAGHUB010000301.1 GCA_018065025.1 Candidatus Equihabitans merdae | reverse complement strand
TCCAAGGCAGCAGCTGCTGTTAAGCCCTTGCGCAGGATCTCAGGATCACAAAGGGGAATGCCATCATCTGTGAAACCTACGGCGCCGGCTTCTTTCAAAGCTTTCATATCCGTTACTTCCTGGCCTTTAAAGCCCATACTTACGGCAGCACAGGATAAGACATGGATGGGTGTGGTGTTGCCTTTATCCAAAACATATTTCAATGTCTCAACATTATCTACAATGGGTTTGGTATTGGCCATGCAGACGACTGTGGTGAAGCCACCGGCTGCTGATGCGGCGGCTCCGGTTTCAATGTCTTCTTTATAGGTAAGGCCGGGATCACGGAAGTGTACATGGGTGTCGATGAGGCCCGGAGAGAGTATCTTGTCTGTGCCGTCAATGACCAGCTCAGCTTCTGACTCATCTTCTGCTGTGGCACTAAGTGGTGCTTTAATTGCACTGATCTGACCATCTTTCAGATAGACATCGCAGGTTTTCTCGGTCTTGTTTACCGGGTCCATGGCTAAAATATTCTTTATCAGGATCATGGGAAATCCTCCTTATCAGGCTCATTTTATATCAATTATTATATGATGTGTATTACTCAAAAAAAAGACCCGGAAGCGAACTTCCGAGTCTTTAGACAGCCAGTACGGGAATCGAACCCGTGTTTCCGCCGTGAGAGGGCGGCGTCTTAACCCCTTGACCAACTGGCCCTGCACGGATGACTATACATCATCCATGGATAAATTGCAAGTATTAAGCCAAACTATTTTTAATTGAAGTATGAGCTGATTTCTTCCATGCGGCTCATCTGATCGACGCCAAAAGGACAACGCCCATTGCAATGGCCGCATTTGACGCAGTCTGAAGCATTCTTCTCTAGCTGACGGTAGTGCTCTGCTGCCATAGCGTCTCCACTTTTTGCCAGGTCGTAGAATTTATTGACCATACCGATATCAATGCCCATAGGACAGGGACGGCAATGATTACAGTAGACACATTTCCCAACAGCATCACTTGGCTTAAAGCTGCCGATAATTGAGTAATCCTTCTCTTCTTCAGACGCATCAAAGTAACCCAGAAGTTGGTCCACCTGGGCCTTTGTGGCAATTCCCGGAAGGACTGTGACAACACCGGGTTTATCCAAAGCGAACTTAAAGCACTGATAGGGTGTCAAGGCTTCTCCAAAAGGTGAAGTAGCTGCATCCAAGACCTGACCTCCGGCAAATGGTTTCATAACAGAGATACCGATTCCATCGGCTGCACAGCGCTGATACAGGGCTGTACGTTCATCCACTGATCCGAAAGCCCATTTCCCTTGCTGATAATCGTAAGCCGGGTTAATGGAGAACATAAGCATGTCAACAGGGGCTTCGTTCAATATGACCTGTGCCGTGGCGGGGGTATGTGAGGATAATCCGATATGACGGATCACACCTTCATCCTTGAGCTTCAGCATGTAATCCAGAGCACCATTTTTCTTGTACTCTTCCCAATCATCCAACTCATCAAGACAGTGGATAAAACCGTAGTCAATATAATCTGTCTTCAGCTTGTCAAGCATCCAGCTTACCTGCTTTTAGATTACTTCGCCATCCGTAGTCCAGCCATATTCGCCGCTGGTGTATTCCGCCCCAAAATGTACTTGATACATGACCTGATTTCTTACAGATGAGAAAGCTTTTCCAAAACGCTCAAAGGTACTGGCATGATTGGTGGCCAGATCAAAATAGTTGATACCACCCTCTTTAGCTCTCTCCAGTGTTTTGGCCGCTTCTTCATCAGAGACAGTCCCTATATAGGCTGTTCCCATACCCAGGACACTGATCTGATCGCCGGTTTTTCTGCAGACTCTATATTCCATAAGCACCTCTTTTTAAGTAGAAAGAATGCATTCGCATTCTTTTGATGTCACTTAAACGACACGGCCCCCAATCAAAGATCGGCGTAACCATTAAAAAGGTACCGTACACTGGTACGGTACCTCTTTTATTACTTAATAATAGCACAAATGACTTATTCTGTGGGAAGATCTGTGTAGACCTTGGCAACAACGTCACGGCCTTCTCTGCGGATCTTTTCTTCATCGATACCCTGAAGTTTACCATCCTTGAAGACAACCTTACCATTGATCATAGTCATCCATACCGGACGGCTGTAACCGATTGTCCCAAGGAAAGCGGCGGGATCAAGCAGACCACCAACATAGTCCAGCTGATCAATGTCGATCATGAAGAGGTCAGCAGCCATACCGGCTTCCAGACGACCGTTATCTGTACGGCCAAGAAGCTCAGCAGAACCGACTGTAGCCAGCTTCAGGCAGTCATAACCGCTGGGAGCATGGAGACGAGCCTTGTCTGTCAGTTCATGACCCGGAGCAGCATCGATACCGAAGGAAGCTTCTTTAGAAGCGTTCAGACGGTGAAGCAGGAAGCAGACACGGATGTCAGCCAGCAGGTTGGAATCATCGTTGGAACCGTTGCCGTCAACAGCCAGACCAACCGGAGCGCCCAGTTCAAGCATCAGCGGAACTTTGCAGATACCGGAAGCAAGCTTCATATTAGAAACCGGATTGTGTGATACACCGGTCTTTGTAGCGGCCAGAAGTTTAACTTCATCATCTGTGAAATGGATACCATGAGCAAACCAGACATCATCGCCGGTCCAACCGCACTTTTCAGCCCAGGCCAGGGGTCTGTCACCTTAGAC
>JAGHUB010000154.1 GCA_018065025.1 Candidatus Equihabitans merdae | reverse complement strand
CAGGACATCATGAACTCCATGACCAGAAGTATCCTGACACTGGCTTCCTATGATCCGGCCGGTACTCAGACCGATCTGGACATCACCATCCGTCAGAGTCTGGAACTGATCGCCTGCTTCCCCATGCTGGCTGTCTACGCTTACCACGCTTACAACCATTATGAAAACTACAACAGCATGTATATTCACATGCCCTCCAAGACCTGCTCTACTGCAGAAAATATTCTGCGTATGCTGCGTCCCAACAAGAAGTACACTCCCACCGAAGCCAAGGTTCTGGATGCCTGTCTCATGATTCACATGGAACACGGCGGTGGTAATAACTCCACATTTACCACACGAGTTGTTACTTCTTCAGGTTCTGATACCTACTCTTCCATCGCAGCCGGTATGTCTTCTCTGAAGGGTCCCCGCCATGGTGGTGCCAACATTAAGGTTATCGAGATGTTTGATGATATCCATGCTCACGTCAAAGATCCTTATGATGAAGAGGCTATCAGTGCTTATCTTGGCAAGATCCTGGACAAGGAAGCCTTCGACAAGAAGGGCCTGATCTACGGTATGGGTCATGCCATCTACACCGTCTCCGACCCCAGAGAACGTGTTCTTAAAGATTTCGTTCTTAAGCTGGCAGCTGAAAAGAAGATGGAAAAAGAACTGGCTCTCTATGAAAATGTTGAGAAGCTGGCTCCCAAGCTCATCGCTGAGAAGCGCCACATCTACAAGGGCGTCAACCCCAACGTGGACTTCTATTCCGGTCTGGTCTACAAGATGCTGGGCATCCCCAAAGAGCTGTTTACCCCCCTCTTTGCTATCGCCCGTATCAGCGGTTGGTGTGCACACCGTATCGAAGAACTGGTAAGCAACGGTAAGATCATCCGTCCGGCTTACATGAGTGTCATCAACGTTAACAACACCAACGACCCGAACATGCCGGATAATGTGGTATAATATTGGACAAGTTAGAGGCTGCGGCATCTGCTGCAGCCTCATTTTTTTGAAATATTATAAAATGGAGGATAATGATGGAAACCATTTACTACACTGTAGCCCGTATCGATGGCGACTACGCTTACCTGAAAAATGACGACCGCCCGGATCTGGAAGAAATGTGCGTAGCCAGAGCACTGCTGCCCTATGAGATCAAGGAAGGTACTAAGCTTAAGTTTGAAGACTTCCTGTTTGAGATTGTCTAATTGAGCGGGCTGGCGCCCACTCTATTGTATACTTCGTACACCATCTCGACTGTCGTCTCGATGATGTACGTTCGCCAAATGTCTGCCTGTGCGCAAGCGCCCGCAGCCACTTGGCTCATCGTATACACAAAAAATCCCACAGCCAAACAGCTGTGGGATTTTATTATGCAATCTTTGATATTCAGCAATTAAGCTTCAGCAAGGCACTCTCTAAGAAGTGTAGCTAAACCGCCTGTTGCATCGTCGATGTCAGCGTTCAGTTTGATAACGCCGGGCAGTTCAAGGATGCTGTCGAAGAAATCATCTTCATAGTTGATGATTGTCATACCGGCATCTTCGAGGATCTTCTTGTTGCTTTCGTCGATTTCAGCAAGCTTACCGCTCATCTCTTCAAGAGCTTCGGCAACAGCCTGATCAAGGGCAGCCTGGTAAGCCGGATCAAGAGCTTCGTAAGAATCGTTGTTGATAGAAATCTGGTTAGCATACAGGATGTGGTTTGTGCAGGCAAGAACGCTCTGAACTTCCTGGAAGTTAGCACCTACAACAGTATCGGCAGCGTTTTCTTCAGCTGCGATTGTACCGTTCTGAAGAGCGATGTAAACTTCAGCCCATGCAAGGGGAGTGGGTTCAGCACCGATAGCTGTCCAGAATGCCATATGGTTGTTGTTTTCCATTGTACGGATCTGCAGACCCTTGAAGTCTTCCAGAGTATTCAGTTCCTTGTTGGCAGTTGTCAGACGGTATGTAGCGTTCTGAAGGATACCAAGGTAACGATAACCAACAGCGTTGTAAGCTTCCTGAAGAACTTCTTTGAACTTACCTTCTTCATTCAGAACCTTATCAATAGTTTCGCCATCGTACTTAGCGAAAGCCATGGGGCTGTCAAATACGGCCATTTCCGGAATGAAGCTAACTGTCGGAGCTGTCTGGCAAACAACGATATCGATATCGCCGCTCTTCATCTGACGAAGAAGGTCAGCATCGCCGCCCAGGTCGCCGTTGGGATGATAGTCAATTGTCAGCTTACCACCTGTGATCTCGTCAACCTTTTCGGCAACAAGTTCACCAAAGATATGACCGGCAGCGCCCTTACCTGTGCTGTCAGCACCGATAAGTTCAACAGCTTCCAGATCGTCGAAAGAGGCATCAGCGGCTTCTTCAGCTTCTTCGGCTTCTTCTTCGACTTCTTCAACAGCTTCTTCTGTAGAAGCAGCTTCAGCAGCAGGTGCAGCTTCTTTTGCACCGCAGGCAGCAAGGCTAAATACCATAGCACAAGCCATTACGAAAGAAATTGCTTTTTTCATTTTTTGTCTCCCTTATAGATTTTTCTTATTTCTAAAAATACGTTCAAGTCGTATTTATAGCACACACATTATGCCTTAGCAACTATTTTTTATTTAAGCAGGCCAGGCAGGAAAGTTGACAGAGCCGGAACATAAGTGATCAGCAGCAGGGCGATCAGGAATGCGATGATGAAGGGCAGAGCCTTCTTGGCAACTGTCATAGGCGGTTCCTGAGCAATATTGCCGGCTACAAAGAGGTCCAGACCGAAAGGCGGTGTTGCCAGACCGATGGACAGGCAGCAGACCAGGATAACACCGAAGTGAACCGGATCAACACCCAGTTCCTGCATAGCAGGCAGAAGAACCGGAGCCAGGATAATGATGGCGGGGCCGGTATCCATAACCATGCCCAGAATCAGGAAGATAACAACCAGAACAGTAAGGGCAACGATGGGGCTGTGGAAATTGGTCAGGATGAAATCTTCAACAACCTTAGTTGCCTTGGTCAGGCTCAGTACGCGGCCGAATGCAGTAGCAAATGCCAGAACGAAAGCCAGACCACCATAAGTCTTAACGGATTCGCACAGGAAGGGAATCAGGTTCTTGACTGAAATGGTCTTGTAGATAACCAGTGATACGAACAGGGCGTAGAATACAGAAACTGTAGCAGCTTCAGTAGGTGTAACGATACCACTATAGATACCGCCCAGAACGATAACCGGGCAAAGCAGAGCCCAGAAGCTGTCAGCGAACAGAGCCAGGAAACCACGCTTCTTAAGTTCACCAACACGGTTGCGGATACGTTCTTTATCTTCACCCTTGATCAGGCAGTAAGCCACGGCATAAACCATGAGGCAGACGCCGATGAGGATACCCGGGAAGATACCACCCAGGAAGAGGTCACCGGTAGAAACGCCGGTAGCCAGTGAATACAGAACAAAGGGGATACTGGGCGGAATAATAACACCCAGACCACCGGCAACAGCTACCAGACCGGCACTCCACTTCTTGTCATAGCCAAGCTCGGCCAGGAAGGGAACGCACATGCTGCCGACGGCTGCTGTTGTGGCAGGACCGCTGCCGCTGATAGCGCCGTAGAACAGGCAAGTCAGGATAACAGCGCAGGGAACACCGCCGGGAAGACGGCCGGCAAAGAAAGCGAAGAAGTTGAAGAGCTTCTTACTGATGCCGCCCTTGGCCATGATAACGCCACCCAGGATAAACAGGGGGACAGCCAGGATAGGTGTGCTGTTGGCGCCGGAGAATGTATTGTTAAGAAGCTGTGCGATACTGCCGCCCTTGTCCATGATCATGATGGGGGCTACAGAACCAAGTACCATACTGATACCGATGGGGACTGAAAGTGCGATGGCAATAAGGAACACCGCAAATACTAAAATTGCTGCCATTATGCATTATCCTCCCTTGCGTTATCAGTTTCCTGTTTAGCATCCTGCATAGCCATCTCGGCAGTAGTCATCTCATGGCCGCTGAACATCTTGGCATGAATGACGATCTGCTGTACACCGCGCAGTGTGCCCAGTACAAAGCCTACGATCATCACAGAATAGACGACCCACATAGGCCACAACATAGCAGGACTGGTCTCGCCGCTGGCTACGATTTCTTTAACAACACCCTCAGAATAGAAAGCCAGAAGGCCCATGGACAATGTTGTCACTACATAGACTGCCAGATTGATACTCTTACGGAGCAGTTCAGGCAGAATATCCAGCAGAGCGGTAACTCTCAGCATAGTTCCCATACGAAGAGTGTATGGAAGACTTAAGAAAACACTGGCGATCCAACAGAAACGACAGAACTCTTCAGCCCAGGTAAGTGCCGGAATGAAGGGAAGCTTTCGTACGATGACCTGTATCATACTGATGCAGGCGATAACCACCAGCAGAATGACAAGCAGAGCTTCTTCCAGATGCTTGTCCAACCATTTGATTACTTTCATCATTAGCATCCTCTATTTGCAAAAATTATCCTTCAGCGATAATTGTCTGAAGTTCAGCGCGCATAGCTTCGGCCGGAGCTTCTTTGCCGGTCCAAAGCTCGATCTGAGCAGTACCCTGATAAAGGCTCATGCCCAATCCGTTCAAAATCTTGCAGCCCTTGGCTTCGGCATCCAGCAGGAACTGTGTCTTAGCCGGGTTATAACAAGCATCAAAATAGAGCTTGCCGGGAACGATAGCTTCCTGAGGCAGGGGGTTCTTGCCGATGCTCTTGCCCATGCCCACGCCGCTGGCATTGATGATGACATCGCACTGTTCCAGCAGCTGGTAAGTAGCCTCTTTTTCAAATGTGGCCACCGGTGCAAAGTTGGTGTTGATATCATCCACCAGACTCTGAGCACTTTCCGGGAAAATGTCGGTGATCATGATGCTTTCGGCACCGTGATAAGCCAAAACAGAGCAGATGGCACGGCCGGCACCACCGGAACCGATGCAGAAGAAGCGTTTACCCTTAACATCCACGCCACCTTCTGTGGTAATGCTTGTATAGAAACCTACACCGTCGGTGTTGTAACCCTTTAACTTGCCGTCTTCAGAACGAACGACTGTATTGCAGCTGCCCATCTTGGCACAAAGGGGATCCAGTTCATCCAGATACTCCAGGACCTTAACCTTGTTGGGCTTAGTAACAGCAAAGCCGGCGAAATTCATCCAGCGAAGACCATTTACGATATCCCCCAGATGTTCATTATCCGTCTCTGTGTAGAAATAAAGCATGTTCAAGCCTGCTGCGGCATAGCCGGCGTTCTGCATACGGGCGGCAAAACTCTGACTCAGAGGTGTGCCAAGCAGGGTGATCATCTTTGTATTAATATCAACAGACATATTCATAACTCCGATATTTAAAATGATAATAAAGCGCACAATCTGACCCTTATAGCCAAAATGCCTGTGTATTTTAACACATTAAAGTGGCGATGTGCAATTGTAAAAATAACAGAAAATCATTATATTTCCTTATTTTCCCCTTAAATTATGCATAAAAAAAGCGGTGAAAGTGCTTTTTTCACCATCACCGCCATATTGTACCTTATAAAATGCATTTTCCACACACACAACGCATATGGAAAATGTGCGCATCGGAGACTAATCCCCGGCGATACTTGCCAGTTCCCCATCGGAGATCAGGCTATTGCCGCCCATGCAATAAACTTTCTTAACGGACTGACTCTTAAGATATGCCTTGGCCGTTTCTGTGTTGCCGCCGCCGGTAAGCAGAATGGGACAGCCACAAGTATAGGCCAAAGGACCGCCGCTTAAGGCATCCGGGAAGTTCCAGGCGTAGGCCAGCATGGCCTGGTTTGAATCAGGGAAGAATTCCTTAGCGATCAAAGCAGAGGTCTCATAACGAGTAGGTCCGGCAATTCTTCTGACATTGACATCGTCCGGTCCACCGGAGGTGTTCATATCTTCTGATGTCGCTGTGGGCTCATGGCCCTGATTCATCCCATCCTGACCCAAGACAGCCGTTTTGGTCTCTTCTTCTACTTCAGTCACAACAGCTTGATAGCCGCCAAGGATAACATAGTCATTGAATTTATGCTTTTCCAGCCACTCTATCTGAGCATCCGATAAAGTTTCATCCACCATCAGGATAGGAAGACCTGTGGAAGATGCTGACAGGCTATCGGCATAATTATTGCCATCGGCAATCAGCAAAGTTGTCTGGCGATCAACATCAGCCGCGTCTAAAATAGCCAGATTGGTTTCATAACGAGTGGGGCCCGCCAGACGGAAGAAACACCGATACGAATGGTTGGTCAATGCCCATTCATAAAGGATATCCTCTATTTCTCCGGAAATAGCCGCTTCTCCGCCAAGGATGTAGATACTTCCATGATAGATCAGATTGTTTTTGATGTAATCAATGGAAGGTTCAGGATTAGCTTCATCCAGCAAAATAATAGGTGCCTGTTTTTTTGCCGCCAGGTACGAGCCTGATAAAGCATCCGGGAAATCCCAGGCATTGGCCAGGATTATGTCATAGAATTTATCAAGTCCAAGCTCTTCTTTCATAGCTTCCGCTGCCAGGATAGATGTTTGGACACGAGCGGCACCGCCCAAGCGATCTGTATCCGCAAAGGTGTGAATAGTGGCCCAGCGCTCAAGAACGTCATTTCCGTCCTCAATTTCAACACTTTTCCAGGAAGTTGCACTGCCAGGATAATACACATCCTTTAGAGA
>JAGHUB010000048.1 GCA_018065025.1 Candidatus Equihabitans merdae | reverse complement strand
GCCAAGTGGCTGCGGGTGCTTGCACACAGGCAGACATTTGGCGAACGTACATCATCGAGACGACAGTCGAGATGTTGTACGAAGTATACCAATCGAGTAGGTGTCAGCCTACTCGATTAAACGGAAGCATTCTTTCTTTCCGTCTTTCCGACTATTATGTGTTAAAATGAAGGACAGCATTATTTTGAGAAAATGGTAGGTATTTATGAATCGTAAAGAATGGAAAAAACATGCCAGAGGCCGTCACACTGCCCAGACGCATGATGAAGGGCCACAAATGGGAAGCCTTTGTGCTGGAATTGTCTTTCATCGGCTGGCAGATCCTGGATCATCTTACTTTGGGTCTGACGGGTATCTTTTATTCCAACCCCTACCATGAATCAACCTTGGCTGAGTATTATGCCTACGTGCGCCAACAGGCCATTGATAATAAGATCCAAGGGTATGAAGCCTTGAATGATCAATACCTCTTCCGGAAGGCCACAGAAGAGGAATTAAAGGCTGCTTACGCTGATCGTAAGATCGTTGACCTGGAACCGGAAGATTACAGCCATATGAGCCCTGTAAAGCGTTTTACACGCAATGTTCTGGGTGTCTGTCTCTTCTACGATAAGGATGAAGATATCTATGAGGCACGGATCCTTCAGGAAGAAGTGCAGAAGGATACCGTCAGCATTCTGGCAGGTAAGCAGTATCCCGGCAGATTGTTTACGGTTTCTGAGAAAGAGAAAGTTAAGAGAATCGAGCATCTGAATTATCTGAGACATTATTCAGTCTGTTCTTTGATTTTGATTTTCTTCACCATCTGTTTTGGTGGCTGGCTGTGGGAAGTCAGTATCCATCTGGTGAAGGATGGTGTTTTCGTTAACCGCGGTATTCTCCACGGTCCCTGGCTGCCCATCTACGGCACCGGTGTGGTTATGATTCTTCTGATCCTCAATAAGCTCAGAAAGAATCCCTTTGTTCAGTTTGCATCCGCTATTGTGCTGTGCGGCTGCCTGGAATATTTCACCAGCTATTATCTGGAAGTTACTCACAATGGCATGAAATGGTGGGATTACACCGGTTACTTCATCAATATCAACGGACGTGTCTGTGCGGAAGGCCTGCTGGTATTTGGCCTTGGCGGCGTTGCAGCGGTATACCTGCTGGCTCCCTTGCTGGATACTTCCTTCCGCAGAATTCCTGTGAAGAAGGCTGCGGTTATCTGTCTGGTTCTCATGCTGATCTTTACAGCAGATCAGATCTACTCAAGTAAACATCCTAATGCAGGCAAGGGTGTCACTGACTACGACACTGTTGTGCCTGTGGAAATGGAGACGGGACATCGATGATTGCGATGTATCTGCTTCCTGTATTTATAGGGGGCTATGCCTGGGTTACCTATTGGCTCTTGAGATGGCTCAGAGCCTGTCACCCTGTTTTTGAAAAAAAGCCTGTTATGGCTTTGATCATCATTATCGTTTACGCTTGCCTTTTTGCTATGTATATAGCAGCAGTCTTACCAAAGGGCAAGGTGGAGAAGTTTTTCCGAATCGTTGGATATTATTGGTATGGGGTTTCGGTTTATATCATTATCATATTCCTGACGGCCATGCTGATTCGTCTTATCGTTCTTCATACAAGTCTGGGACAGGCGGATATCTTAAGCGACAAGCGTTTTCTTCCGATCGTTGGTCTGGTTTGTGTAGTGACCATGGCTGTGATCTGTATCGGTGGTCACTATCATGCCAAGAAACTCCAAACCACTAACTATGAAGTCACTATCAACAAATCCTGTGACCTGGATGAGTTGAATCTGGTGCTGGTAGCTGACCAACATCTGGGTTACAACATCGGGGGTGAGATGATGACTCAGATGGTTGAAAAGATCAACGCCTGTCAGCCTGATCTGGTGGTGGTAGCCGGTGACATCTTCGATAACTGTTTTGAAAATATCGAAGAACCGGAAAAAATCGCTGAGATACTAAAGGGCATTCAAAGCAAATACGGGGTATATGC
>JAGHUB010000428.1 GCA_018065025.1 Candidatus Equihabitans merdae | reverse complement strand
TATCTACTCTGACCGGTACCTGCACACCGGTATCGGCAGAACCTATACCTTATCCCTCTACCGATGGCGTCAATGTTGCCTCTGAGACAGCTTGTCTGATGGATGCGGATACAGGGGCTATTCTGTATAACAAAGATATGGATCGCCAGATGTATCCGGCTTCCATAACCAAGGTTATGACCACTATGCTGGCCCTGGAATACGGCAACCTGTCAGATCAGGTTACTATGACTTCTACCGGTGTTGCCTATGTCCAGTCATACAGCTCTAATCTTGGCACATTGGTTGGGGAAGTTTTCACACTGGAGCAGCTGCTTTACGGCACCATGCTTAAGTCGGCTAATGATATGGCCACTCAGGTTGGTGAGTATATCGGCGGCACACTGCCCAGCTTTATCGATCTGATGAACCACAAGGCAGAAGAATTGGGTTGTACCAACACCCATTTTGCCAATGCCTGTGGCATGCCGGATGAAACCCATTACACATCCGCCCATGACATGGTTCTGATTGGTCAGGAAGCCATTAAGAATGAAGAATTCCGTAAGATCGTAGGCACTCACACTTATACTATTCCGCCTACTAACATGTATTCTCAGCCCAGAGAGTTCTCAAGCCACAACCCTCTGCTGACCAATCCGGATTATGCTTTCCCGGGTATCATCGGTGGTAAGACCGGCAATACCAATGCTGCCGGCAATACACTGACAACCTATACCAGCAATTACGGCCGTACTCTGGTGGTATGTACATTGAAGGGTTCCAGTGCGCCGGATGCCGCTTCCGATAATGTTAACCTGCATACATTTGGTTCCAGCTTCTTCGATAATATCGAGGTCATCGGTGCCGATGTGGTGGGACGTTCTGTTAAGGCTACCGTTCCTTCAGGCGGTTCCGCAGCAGATGTTGAGATCGCAGAGACTCCGGAAGGGGATGGCGCTCGTCTGACATTTACCTATGCCGGACACGATGCCGGTTTCAGAGTCCTGAACAAGGAAGAGCATGAAGCCTGGCAGAAAGCCAATACCCCGGAATTAGCCATAGAAGAAGAATCTGACAGTCAGCCGGCAGCGGCCGTAGATGATGACTCTCAGGAAGAAGAAGTGGAACAGATGCACATCGGTGCAGAACGTACACCTATGAGTGGAGCACTGAAAGTCGGTATCGGTTTTGTTGTGGCTCTGTTAGTACTGCTTCTCATCTTTAAGCTTTGGAGCGATTATATGCGTGCCCTGCGTCGCAGACGCCGCCGCAACAGCATCAAGAACAAACGTAAACGCGAAGACAAGAAAAAATAAGCCTTAGAAGAAAGGTGGTTCAAGTATGAAAGTTGTCATTCTAGCCGGTGGATTCGGTACCAGAATCAGCGAAGAGAGCTATCTTAAGCCAAAGCCCATGATCGAGATCGGAGGCAAGCCCATCCTGTGGCACATCATGAAGACATTTTCCTCTTATGGCTATAACGAATTTGTCATCTGCTGTGGTTATAAGCAGGACGTCATCAAGGAATGGTTTGCCAATTACTATATCTACAGCAGCGACATTACCTTTGATTTCACAAGCGGTCATCTGGAGACCAAGGTTCATCGTGAACAGCCTGAACCCTGGAAGGTAACCGTTGTGGACACAGGTCTCCACACCATGACCGGTGGCCGCATCAAACGCATCGCTCCTTATGTTGGGGATGAACCTTTCTTCCTGACTTACGGCGATGGCGTAGCCGATGTGCCTATCGACAAACTGCTGGCTTTCCATAAGGAAAAAGGTCAGACAGCTACCATTACCTGCGCTCAGCCTAAGAGCCGTTTTGGTCATCTGGACATCACAGAAGAGGGGACAGTTACCAGCTTCCGTGAAAAGACCAAGGAAAACAGCGAATGGATCAATGCCGGTTACATGGTTCTGGAAAAAGATGTCTTCGATTATATCGATGGTGACACCACCGTCTTCGAAAAATATCCTCTGGAAAAACTGGCGGCCGATGGCCAGCTCAATGCCTTTAAGCATGACGGCTTCTGGCAGTGCATGGATACCATGAGAGAAAAACAGCTTCTGGAAGGATTGTGGGACAGAAATGAAGCCCCCTGGAAGGTATGGGAATAATGACAGATCTTCTTTCATTTTACAAAGGTAAAAAGGTCCTTCTGACAGGACATACCGGATTCAAAGGTGCCTATCTGGCACGAATCCTGCAGATCGCCGGTGCTGAGGTGACAGGTTATTCACTGATGCCCCCTACAGATCCTTCTCTGTTCGTACTGGCTGATGTTAAGAAAGACATGAACTCCATCGAAGGAGATGTTCGAGACAAGGACCATCTTTTGAAAGTGATGAAGAAGGCTCAGCCTGAGATCGTCTTTCATCTGGCCGCTCAGCCTCTGGTCCGTCTGTCCTATGAAGAGCCTCATTTGACCTATGAGACCAATGTCATGGGTACCGTCAATATGATGGAAGCCCTTCGTCTCACCGATAGTGTTCGTTCATTTGTCAATGTCACTACCGATAAGGTTTACTACAACGATGAATCTCAGAACGCCTTCAAAGAAGATGATCCTCTGAACGGCTACGATCCTTACTCCAACAGTAAGTCCTGTTCAGATATCATCACTCAGAGCTACCGCAGTTCTTTCTTTGCTGACAGGGATTGCGCCATCTCCTCAGCCCGTGCCGGTAATGTTATCGGCGGCTGTGACTTCGCCAAGGACCGTCTGATTCCCGACTGTGTCCGTGCTGCCGCTGAAGGTGTGGATATCATTATCCGCAATCCCTACTCAGTCCGTCCCTTCCAGCATGTGCTGGAACCCTTAAGTGCCTATCTGCTTCTGGCTAAGAAACAGTATGAAGACAGATCCTTTGAAGGTGCTTACAATGTGGGGCCGGATAAATCCGACTGTGTCAATGCCGGTGATATGAGTACCATTTTCTGCAAGGCTTGGGAATATCAGACCGACAAGCCCCTGAAATGGGTCAACTTAAGTGATGACGGCCCCCATGAAGCCGCATTTCTTATGCTGGATAATCAGAAAATCAAAGATGTACTGGGATGGGAATCCGTCTGGAATGTACATGATGCCATCGAAAAAACCGTGGAAATGGAAGCCGCACGCCTGGAGGGCAGATCTGTCCGCCGCATGCTGGATAAACAGATAAGGGAGTATTTCAATGTTTGAAAACCATAATGAAGCCCAGGCCAGACAGGAAATCCTGGAGATGGTAGAGGCTTATTGCCGTAAGTTCCATCAGAAGAAAGCTTATGAAGAAGGAGACCGCATCCCCTACGCTTCTCGTGTTTATGACGAGAAGGAGATGACTAATCTGGTAGATGCCTCTCTGGATTTCTGGCTCACATCCGGTCGTTATTGTGATGCCTTCGAGAAAGCTTTTGGAAAATATCTTGGCCTGCCTTTTGTTTCTCTGGTGAATTCAGGTTCCAGTGCCAATCTGCTGGCCTTTATGACATTGACTTCACCTCTTCTGAAAGAAAGACGCATCATGCCCGGTGATGAAGTCATCACGGTTGCCGCAGGTTTCCCCACAACAGTAGCCCCCATCATGCAGTACGGTGCTCATCCGGTCTTCATTGATGTGACTATTCCGGAAGCCAATGCCGATGTTTCTATGCTGGAAGAGGCTTATTCAGAGAAGACCAAAGCCGTTATGATGGCTCACACACTGGGCAATCCCTTTGATCTTAAAGCTGTCAAAGCTTTCTGTGATAAGCACAACCTGTGGCTCATTGAAGATAACTGTGATGCCCTGGGTTCTCTTTATACACTGGATGGTGAAACAAAACTGACCGGTACTTTTGGTGATATCGGTACCTCCAGTTTCTATCCGCCCCATCATATGACCATGGGTGAAGGTGGTGCCGTTTATACAAAGAATCCCCTTCTTCACAAGATCATCCGCTCTATGAGAGACTGGGGTCGTGATTGTTCCTGCCCCTCAGGTCGTGATAACCTGTGCGGTCATCGTTTCGATCGTCAGTATGGTCAGCTGCCGGTAGGCTATGATCACAAGTATGTTTACAGCCATCTTGGTTACAACCTTAAAGTCACAGATATGCAGGCTGCTGTAGGTCTGGCTCAGCTGGAGAAGTTCCCCACATTTGCTGCCAGACGTCGTGAAAACTTCAAGTTCCTGACAGCTGCTTTGGAAGATGTTCAGGACAAACTGATCCTGCCCAAGGCAACTGAGAATGCTGATCCCTCCTGGTTTGGTTATCTGATGACCTGCCGTGAAGGTGTAGAACGCGGAAAGGTTGTAGGCCATCTTGAAGAAGAAGGCATCCAGACACGTATGCTCTTCTCAGGCAATCTGCTGAGACATCCCTGCATCACAGAAGATCCTGAAGCTCAGAAGAAGGTGCGCGTGGTAGGTGATCTGACTGTCACAGATGAGATCATGAACCGTTCCTTCTGGATCGGTGTCTATCCCGGCATGAATGAAGACATGTTGTCAAAGATGGTTAAGACCATCAAGGAAGCTCTGTAAAGTGAAGACAAAACAAAAAGCCATCGTCGGTAATACATTTTATACAATCGCTGCAGCACTCATTTTAAACGGGGTGCTGCAGATACTTATATACCCCCGACTGAATGCCGATATGGGCAGCGAAGTCATCGGGGGTGTTCTCTATATTACGGGATTGGTAAGTATCCTGGGTCCTTCCATCGGTCAGGCACTTAATACAGGCCGCCTGGTGGTTCGTCGGGACTATGATGTGTCCAACGGGGATTACAATCGGATCATTTTACTGTTCTCAGCCATCGGTATTGCCATCGCTCTTCTGATCTCAAGAAAGAGCTTGGACGGACCTATGGTTTATGCCGCTACAGCCGTTCTGTTGCTGATCACCATCTTTCGTTATTACGGTGACACCGAATACCGCCTCAGCCTCAATTACAAAGGCTACCTGATCTATTACGTTCTGATCTCAGTAGGCTATATTGTGGGTTACGTGGTATTTCGTCTGGGTGGCAGCTGGTTCTGGATCTTCCTGATCGGTGAAATAGCAGGTATCGTTTACTTAGCTGCCAAAGGCAGCATTTTCCACAATTTCTGGAAAACATCTCCTAACCACAACATCGTGCTTCAGAAGGGTGCCCTTCTGGTCATGTCCTATTTCATCACCAATACCACCCTCAACAT
>JAGHUB010000152.1 GCA_018065025.1 Candidatus Equihabitans merdae | reverse complement strand
TAGTAATTCAGTAGATGAAGCTGCACAGGCTGCAGAAATGGATATTCCCGAAGGATTCGGCTATGTAGTCAGTGGTATTGATAAACTGCTGGATGCCGCTGAAAAGGATCAGGAAGATCAGTAAAAATAATTAAAACAAGAAAAGCGTATGAAGAGTAAAAACTTTTCATACGCTTTTTTTATGTATTCTGATGCAAAATATTTATTTTTTCTGTGTACATAGTGTGCACAAGCCTTTGTTAACATGAACTCATCAAGAAACAACAAGACATCAAAAACCAAACAAGATGTCAAAAATAAATAACACATCAAAAAATGATCAATACATAAATGGAGGTATTAATTATGACAAAGAAGGTTAAGAACATGGCATTGGTTATGACATTGGTTGCTGCTGCTACACTTTCAGCCTGTGTTGCTAAGAATATCGCTACAGAATCTACAGACTCTACAGCATCCACTCCGGAATCCACTGTAGCTAACATGGAAAATCCCATGAAAGAAGTTTCTCAGGATCAGATGGTTCAGGAAGCCGGTATTCCTCTTTATCCGCCCACAGATGCTAAAGACGTTCATTACTACGTTATCGACAGCGGCGAACATAAGATCGCTCAGATGGACTTCACATTATACGGTAAGCCCTATACATACCGCGCCGCATACGGCAGCTTCGATCCCACAGAATTGTCCGGTATCTATCTGTCAAATCCGACAGAATCCTATGCAAATGTGTCTTACTGCGAAGGTCAGATCCTGACAGAAGGCAACACATCCGTTCTTTTCTGGGAAGATAAAGCTCCGGGCGCCTGCTACTCAATCAGCTGCAATGAATGTGAAGATCCCAGTGCTTTGATCACCGCGGCAGAGGAAACATTCTCCCCGCTACAGGATGATACAAGCAAGGATAATGAAAACACAGATCAGGACATCATGCCCAGCCTGGAAAACAACTGGACTGATGACAAATGCAACGAAGTAAAGGTTACCAAGACCGGTGATAACAGCTATGACGTAACCGTCAATATCCCCCGTCTGTGTGAACTGAAAGCCACAGCCAGCATGCATGGTGACTCATTAGTCCTTAAAACACAGGATCCCAATGGCAATGCTATGGAACTGAACTTCGGACCGGACACATCTACTCATACATGCACACTTCGCGTCACACAGTCCTCATGGGATCTGCTTCAGACCGGTACAGAATTCGCTAACTTCGTCGTAGCTGCCGGCTAATAGAAGCCATTCGGAAAATGGTATAAAAATAGTGTAGTAACTGATCTTTGTATCAGAACCTATATAATACCTCCAATAAAAAAATCTCGGAGTCAAAGCACTCCGAGATTTTTTTGCCTGTAAGCGGGTAATGGGAATCGAACCCACCTCTCAACCTTGGGAAGGTCGCATTCTACCGATGAACTATACCCGCGGAACACAGTGAGTATAACATAAAAAGAATCCTGCGTACAGAAGATACGCAGGATTCGTAATTAACAGGACTTAACCCGGATTTTCACGGGGCTTAACCCAAACTTTACGGGACTTAACCCAGCTTCAGGATACCCATGGCCTGGAGCAGAAGAACCACGAAGATGACGGGCATAACGTATTTGATCATGACAATGTAGAGTGTCTTACGACCAAACTTGCTGCCATCAGATGTAACTTCGTCGATGATGGTCTTGGGTTTGCAAAAATATCCAACCAGGATGCAGGTGATCAGAGCTACTACCGGCATCAGGATACTGTTGCTGATGTAGTCCATGATATCCAGAATCTGTGCTACAGAGCCGTTGGGCAGTGTGTATTCGAAGTAAAGCAGGTTGTAACCTAAGCATACAACGATACCGATGACCAGAGCGTAGATAGTAACCATGATGGTTGTCTTCTTACGGGGAAGATGCCATTTGTCCATGATACCGGATACGATAGCTTCCATAACGGATACGGAAGATGTAACAGCGGCAAATGTTACCATGACGAAGAAGAGGATACCCACGATAGTACCAACGATACCCATGGCGTCGAAAATCTTGGGCAGGGAGATGAACATAAGGCCGGGACCTGCTGACATACCTTCTGTACCCATGAAGCAGAAGACGGCGGGAACGATCATAAGACCGGCCAGGAAAGCTACCAGAGTATCGAAGAATTCGATCTGGTTGATACTCTTCATCATGCTGGTGTCTTTCTTAACATAAGAACCGTAAGCAATCATGATACCCATAGCAACGCTGATGGAGTAGAAGAGCTGACCGATAGCATCCATAAGAAGTGACAGGAAACCGCCGGCAGTCATACCGGAGAAGTCAGGCTTTACATAGATGGCCAGACCCTGAAGACCGGTTCTTGTGACACCACTTTCATCTGTGTGAGACAGGAAGAGGGAGAAGATACCGATGCCGATGATCAGGACGATCAGGATCGGCATAAGGATCTTGCTGTATTTTTCGATACCCTTTTCAACACCGTTGTAAACAACGAAGGCTGTCATAGCTACAAAGACTACCAGCCAGATGATAGGGGAAGCCAGGCTTGTGATATGACCTGTGAAATAACCGTCAGCAGCGGCAGCAGAACGACCGCCTGTCACAAATGCAATCAGGTATTTCAGTACCCAACCACCGATAGCGCAATAGTAAGGCAGGATCATAACCGGAACGATCCAGGCGAAATAACCCAGGAAGCCGAACTTTTTATTCATGACGCCATAGGCGGTCAGGGGACCCTGCTTAGTTTTACGACCGATGGCAATTTCTGTGGTCAGCAATGAAAAACCAAAAGTTAATGCCATGATGATGTAGACAAGAAGGAATGCACCACCGCCGTGTTTAGCAGCCAGATAGGGGAATCTCCAGATATTTCCCAGACCAACGGCACTACCGGCAGCAGCCATAACGAAACCGAAATTGCCTGAGAAGTTACTTCTCTTTGTTTCCATAAAAACCTCTCTTATTATGTGTATTTTTCTTCACTCTAAAAAATAGCGATTGTCACTATTCTACCTTGAGTTATAGGGAGAATGCAATTTCAAGTTATTCTATATTCTCAACATTAAGGTGAATTATTCTCAACTAATAGACTATGTCTACACATTTTTTCAAGGTAGTGAGATAATAAAGGCAATAACGATGGAGGTCAACAGATGGAAAATATGAAGAATAAATATAAACGTATTTTTGTTATCGTCATCGACTCTATGGGTATCGGTGGTGCCAAGGATGCTGCCGACTTCAATGATGAAGGTGCAGATACTCTGGGTCATATCGCTTCAAGTGTTAAGACATTTCTCATTCCCAATCTGCAGAAGATGGGGTTGGCCAATATTAAAGAGATGCCGGAGCTGAAAGCCGAGGCTAAGCCCCTTGGTTATCAGGCAGTTCTCAATGAAAGATCCAATGGTAAAGACACCATGACCGGTCATTGGGAAATGATGGGCATTCACACAACCAAACCTTTTATTACATTTACCGAGACAGGCTTTCCGCCGGAATTGATTGCTGAACTGGAAGAAAGATGCGGCAAGAAGGTCATCGGCAACAAGTCAGCCAGCGGCACACAAATCCTGGATGAGCTGGCAGAGCAGGAGATCAATGATGGCAAGATGATTGTTTACACATCTGCGGATTCCGTTCTGCAGATCTGCGGCAACGAGGAAACATTTGACCTTAAGAATCTCTACCGCTGCTGTGAAATTGCCCGCGAGATCACCATGAAGGATGAGTGGAAGGTTGGTCGTGTCATCGCCAGACCCTATGTAGGCAAGAAGGTAGGCGAGTTCAAGCGCACCTCCAATCGCCATGACTATGCCCTGTCCCCCTCAGGTCCCACCACTTTGAATGTGCTGCAGGAAAATGGTTACGATGTTATCTCAGTAGGTAAGATTGCGGATATCTTCAACCAAAGTGGTATTACAGAAGGCAATCATTCCGATAGTTCAGTTCACGGTATGGAGCAGACCATCGACATCGCTAAGCGAGATGACTGGAAGGGTGTCTGCTTCACAAACCTGGTCGATTTCGATGCCCTTTGGGGACATCGCCGCAATGTCCAGGGTTATGCCCAGGAAATCGTTCGTTTCGATGTGAAGCTGGGTGAGCTGCTGCGACTTATGAAAGAAGACGATCTGTTGATGGTTACAGCAGACCATGGCAATGATCCCACTTACACTGGTACCGACCACACCCGTGAACAAGTGCCCCTGCTTATGTGGTCACCTTCCATGGAAGGCTGCGGTCAGCTGCCGGACCAGGATACATTTGGCGTCATCGGATACACCATCGCCGATAACTTTGGATTGGAGATGCCGGAAGGCACCATCGGACAATCATTGTTGGGATTGATTAAGTAAGCAAAGAGAAATTATCTCCGGATGGCAGGCAATCATTTTGATCCAGGAAAACATTTCAATCCGGATGGCAGGCAATCATTTTCATCCGTGAAAGATTTTCTAGGATTGACAAGGTAAAATCGGTCTAGTATAATAAATGAGCTTGAAAATTCTCAAGCGAATTTAATATCGCCGCAAGAATTCGGGCAAAGAGGAGATGTACTCAAGAGGCCGAAGAGGTGCCCCTGCTAAGGGTATAGGCCGGGAAACTGGCGCGAGAGTTCGAATCTCTCCATCTCCGCGAAAGAAAAAGGAATCACATTCGTGTGGTTCCTTTTTCTTGTGTATACGATGAGCCAAGTGGCTCTGTGAAGTAACTTTTTGGGATATATGCCCACGCGATGGTGTTGATCCGGCCAGATGGAGCTTTGTGTCGAGACAAAGTGGATCTGAGAAGTAAGTTTTGATGCTATATACCCGTGGAGCCATAGTGAAGAGGCCGGATGGAGCTTTGCGCCGCGAGAAAGTGGCTCTGAGAAACAAGTTATGATGCTATATACCCGCGGAGCCATAGTGAAGAGGCCGGATGGAGCTTTGCGCCGTGAGAAAGTGGCTCTGAGAAGCAAGTTTTGGTTATATATACCCGCGGAGCCAGGTTGAAACGGCCAAATGGAGATTGACGACGCATGTATGCTTAGAGAAGTGTGTTATAATCAATATAACAATGTCGCTCTGTGGGTTTATTTAAAGGAGAAAGTCAGTATGACCGAAGAGAAAATGATGAGGGAGCCCCGTTCTTTCGATGGACACGTGTTTAGAGAAGGCCAGCCCCACGATATGGATGAACTTCTCAAGCTGATCCATGTGCTTAGAAGCCCGGAGGGCTGTGAATGGGATCGGGCTCAGACTCATGAAAGCATGAAGAAATGTCTGGAAGATGAGACGAAAGAAGTATCTCAGGCCATCGACAATAAAGATGATGAAAACCTCTGCGAAGAACTGGGTGATGTGCTCATGCAAGTATTGATCAACTGCGAGATCGCCTCAGAACGAGGAGCTTTTGATTTTGGTGATGTGGTTCAGGTAGTGACCGACAAGTTGATCCGCCGTCATCCCCATGTTTTCGGAAACATTCCCAAGCCGGAGACCAAGGAAGAAGTGCTGGAGCTCTGGAAGAAGATCAAGCAGCGGGAGAAGGAAGTAAAATAATTTATCAGGTAATGAAACACTTCATCAGGTAAAGAAAAACCTCATCAAGTTTAAGAAACATTTCTTTGAGGAAGAAAAGTGTCAGTAGTTTTATAAAGGAGTGCGTTATGACAAATAAGGACTATATCGAAGCAGGAAAAGCTTACCTTGGTATCGAACTTGGTTCAACCCGAATCAAAGCCGTTATGATCGACAATCAGGGTAAGGTTCTGGCATCCGGTGGCCATGGTTGGGAAAACCAGCTGGAAAATGGTATCTGGACATATAGCTTAGATATGATCAATACAGGTATTAAGAGTGCTTATGCTGAACTGGCAGAAGATGTTCAGAATAAATATGGCATTGCATTAAAACGCCTGGCCGGTATCGGTATCAGCGCCATGATGCATGGTTATATGGCTTTCGACAAGGAAGAAAATCTGCTGGTGCCCTTCCGTACATGGCGTAACACCATTACCGAACAGGCTGCTGACGAATTAACAGAAGTATTTGATTTCAATGTGCCTCAGAGATGGAGCGTATCTCACCTCTATCAGGCCATTTTGAATAAAGAAGAACATGTTTCTTCTGTTGCCTATGTCACCACATTATCCGGCTATATTCATTATCTGCTGACAGGCAAGAAGGTCATCGGTATCGGTGATGCATCCGGTATGTTCCCCATCGACTCTGAAACATTTGATTATGATCAGAAGATGGTGGATCAGTTTGATGAGATCCTGGCCGGCAAGGGCCTTTCCTATAAGCTTAGAGAAGTATTTCCTGAGGTTCTGTGTGCAGGCCAGTGCGCCGGTACATTGACAGCAGAAGGTGCAGCATTCCTGGATGTTTCCGGCAATCTTGAGGTCGGTATTCCCCTGTGCCCGCCGGAAGGTGATGCCGGCACCGGCATGGTAGCCACCAATTCTGTTGCTATGCGTACAGGTAATGTATCTGCCGGTACCAGCATTTTCGCTATGATCGTTTTGGAGAAGAAGCTCAGCAAGGTTTATCGTGAGATCGATATGGTTACCACACCGGACGGTTCTCCGGTTGCCATGTCTCATGCTAACAACTGCACTTCCGACCTGAATGCCTGGGTTGGTCT
>JAGHUB010000361.1 GCA_018065025.1 Candidatus Equihabitans merdae | reverse complement strand
CAAATGTGCCGCCGCCCAGGTCGTAGACCAGGATCTTCTGAGGATCCCCGTTGTCCAGACCATAAGCCAATGCTGCCGCCGTAGGCTCATTAATGATACGCTGGACATTCAGTCCGGCAATCTTACCGGCATCCTTGGTAGCTTTGCGCTGAGCATCATCAAAATAGGCCGGCACTGTGATGACGGCATCGGTAACTTTCTGTCCCAGGTAATCTTCGGCATCCTTTTTAAGCTTGGCCAGGATCATGGCCGATATTTCCTGAGGTGTGTATTTCTTTTTATCAATGGTGATGTGATAATTCGTCCCCATCTGACGTTTGATAGAGGCGATGGTACGGTCTGCATTGGTAACAGCCTGTCTTTTGGCCGGTGATCCCACCAGACGCTCACCATTTTTCGTAAATGCTACGACAGAAGGAGTTGTACGTGTCCCTTCCTGATTAATGATGATGGTAGGTTCGCCACCCTCCATAACTGCCACGCAGCTATTGGTGGTGCCCAGGTCAATCCCGATTACTTTACCCATAAATCATTCCCTGCTTGTCATATAGAAAATAAGTGGCGTCTTCTGCCCCTAATTGTTTAAGCGAAAACACCACTTTTAAGATAAAAAAGAGTTATGAACCAATCATGAACAAACCCTAAAATAAAACATAAACTTAAAACTATTTGAGTTTATAAATTCACGCAAAACCATCCTGATCGCTGTCATCAAGGCCGTCCATCAGGCCTTATTTTTTACATTGCAAAGTACGATGGCGCCAATGACCAAAGCCATACCAAGAATACCGGTCAAAGTAGGTGTCTCCCCGAAGAGCAGGAAGCCACAGATAGTGGCCACCACCGGTTCCACGGAAGCCATGATAGAACAACGGCCGTTGTCCGCATTTTTCAAAGCAATGTTGTAGAAAATATAAGGAATCACCGTACTGATCAGCACATAGGCGATGGCCATGCCAAATGTCTTGCCGCTGTGAAATGTCACACCCATAACGGTAGGCATCTTAGCAAAAGGAGCTGTCACCACAGCACAGGCCAGATAGGTATAAAGCATCAAAGTTGTGCTGGTATAGCCCCGATTGAAGGCAAATCTGGAAAATATGGAGTAAAGGGCATAACCCAAGCCTGCTCCCAGACCCACCAAGATGCCGGCAAATGTCAGATTGGCGTTGGTGCCGATGACGCCTGACACAAAAAGGCAGCCCACTAATGTCATAACCAGAGCTGTCACCTTAGCCTTACTGAAGCTTTCCTTAAATAAGAAATAAGACATGACCATAACGAAAGCCGGTGCAGTATAGAGAAGTACCGCTGCTGTTGACAGTGATGTCATGGCGATAGCCTTGTTGTAGCAGAAGAAGAAAAAGCCCAGAGCGCAAACGCCATTTCCTACAAAGATCCATAAATCCTTGAGACGGATCCGAAACATTTTCCGATCAAAAAACAGTGTATAGATAAACAGCATAATGGCTGTCAGTGTTGCTCTCATAAATGTCAGATCCATAGAGCCCATGCCCAGATCTGTGAAATAGCGGACGAAGAAACCGATACAGCCCCACATAGCCCCGGCCAGTACCGCAAAATAGCCTTTTTTATTATTCATAGTTGAAACCTTCCTTTTCCGAAAGGTATTATACACCTCTCACAAAAAGGTGAAAGCTATATTAGGGAAAAGTATTGACAAACAAGCCTAAGTGAATAAATATGTTTTATGCCTCAAAAGAATGTTCAAGCATTCTATTGATGTCACTCCCCAACACAAATCCCGAATCATAGATTCAGGATATATGATAATTTTTGCACGATAATCATGTGCCAAAGGAGGATTATGAAAGTATTCTACAAGTTATTCAAACAAGATCCTGAATCCCGCGACAGTATCATTACCATGACTTCCGGTCTGGGTATCGTGGTCAATCTGCTGCTTGCTTCTATTAAGATCGTTATCGGTCTGATCTCCGGCTCCATCGCCATCGCTTCCGAAGGTGCCAACAATGCTGCCGACGTTCTGTCTTCAGTACTGACACTGATCGGCACCAAGATTGCCGGCAAGCATCCGGACAAGGAGCACCCCTTCGGTTATCGTCGTATTGAATACCTCACCGGTCTCATTGTTGCCGTACTGGTTCTGGTTACCGGTATTCAGATGCTGATTGACTCCGCTAAGCTGATCATCCATCCGGAAGAGATGAATGTCTCTTATCTGATGATCGGCCTTATCGCTCTCTTCGCTGTTGTAAAGTTTGTCCTGGGCGTTTACACCATTAAGATGGGTAAGAAAGCTGACTCTGCTGCCCTGGAAGGCGTCGGCGTAGACTGCCGCGGCGACTCATTTGCTTCTCTTGTTACCATCGCTGCTACCCTTATTTTCCTGATCTTCCATATCTCATTGGATGGTATCGCCGGTGTCATCATTTCACTTCTGATCATTAAGGCCGGCTATGAAATCCTCAGCGATACACTTTCCGAACTCATCGGCCGCGCCGGTGAAAAGGAACTGGCTGCCAAGCTCTACAAAGAGATCCGTGGTACAGAAGGTATCGTGGCTGCCGTTGATATGATGCTGCACAACTATGGTCCCGATGCCTGGTCCGGCTCTGTTAATGTCGAAGTTGACCACAATATGAGCGTTGGTGAGATCTATCAGATTCTCCACAAGCTGCAGCTTCACATCATGCATGAATATGCTGTTACCATGGTCTTCGGTATCTATGCTGTTGACAACGACAATCCCAAGCTTAAAGAGATGCGTAAGGTTATCGGCAGCTTCATCAGAGAATATGAAGGTGTTAACAGCTACCATGCTCTCTACATTGAACCTGATACTAACCAGCTCTACTGTGACTTCATCGTCAGCTATGATCTGACCGACTGGGATGCCCTCCGTGCTTCATTCGAAAGCTACATGAAGGAAAAATATCCCCAGTATGAACTGAATCTGGTTATTGAAACTGAATTTGTGTAAACAGAGAAAACACTAAACGCCAAGAAGGGAAAACCCTTCTCGGCGTTTTTAATTTTGTTGTATTCTCTTGTGTTTTTACTCTTTCACAGCCACGTAATTTCAGATTACGCCGCGGCTGCCCATGCGCATGGAGATTTCTGCGGCTACATTACGAAGAGCCGGCAGGATATTCTGCTGGATATTTTCCTCGGTCATCTGGTCCAGGTCACCGAAGGCGCTGATGGCGGCTACAGCCTTGCCTGTGTAGTCTCTCAGGGGAACCGCTACGCAGCGAAGGCCTTCTTCGCATTCTTCATCATCAAGACCGTAATCGCGTTCTTTAGTTAATGCCAATTCTTTTACCAGATCTTCCTTATTGGAAATGGTTCTGTCGGTCAGTTTAACCAACCCTTTTTCTTCGATCAAGGTATCCAGGTCTGTATCGGAATACTCTGTCAGAAGGATCTTGCCTGAACTGGCGGCGTGAATAGGTGTCTGCTTACCGATACGCTGCAGAGGATGTCCAACTGTGCTGGGCTCATAGATGCAGTCCAGGTAGAAACACTCTCTGTCATTTTCGATAACCTGACAGATACCTAAGCCAAGTTCAACAGACAGGCGGCTCAGTAAGGTACCGGAAATGGTGCGCAGTGTGGTGTGACTCTTGATCTGATCACCGAAACCGCACATTTTCCAGGTCAGGGCATAACGACCTGTCTCTTCGTCCTGATAAGCATAGCCTTCTTCAATTAAAGCATTAAGGTAACGCAAAGCGGTGGCCTGAGGCATACCGCTGTCTTTGGCAATGTCCTGGAGACGCATAGCCATACGGGCTTCAGACAATGTTCCCAGCAGCTGAAGCAGTTTATTAACTGATTGGTTGGAGCTCTTTGTCGTATTATCCATCTATATCACCCTACTCACTTAATGAAAGAATGCCAATACATTCTTTTGATGTCACTCCGCAAAATATCACCGATCTACTGATTGGTGACCATCACCCTCCGATTGCAGATGCTATTAAACCAATAAAATGAAAATTAATTTCATTTATTATACTACCATCTTGCATTTGGAATAGCAATCTATTTTCATTTCATTTTTGAAATATCATTTCATTTTTATGAAACCGATTTTCATATTTTTTATTTTTGTTTCAGAAAGCGGTTGACATGTTATGTAAATGGAATTATGATACATACAACGAAGTTGCAATTCAAGCAACTAAACAGAATCAAACAATAAACATCTTTTCACAAAAAGGAGGCTATTATCATGGCAGTAAGAAAAGGTTATTGTGTTAACGGCGAATGGAAGATGTCCAAGACCGAAAAGTACAATGAAATCACAAACTCCAGCACTGGCGAAGTTCTGGCAGAAGTTCCCTGCTGTACTGCAGACGAAGTTGAAGAAGCTATCGCTGCTGCCCAGGCTGCTTTCCCGGCATGGTCAACACTGTCTCTGAGCAAACGTACTCAGATGATGTTCAAATGGAGAAATATCCTGGTTGATCACCTTGAAGAACTGGCTGTTCTTTGCGCAACAGAACTTGGTAAGACTCTGAACGAAGCACGTGGTGACGTTCTGAAAGCTATCGAACCCACAGAACATGCTTGCTCACTTCCCACTCTGATCCAGGGCGATTGCTCTCTGCAGGTTACAACAGGTTTCGATACAGCCGCTTACCGCGTACCGCTGGGCGTTGTTGCCGGTATCGTTCCCATGAACTTCCCGGCTATGATTCCGTGGGGTTGGATGGTTCCGCTGGCTATCGCTTGTGGTAACACAGTTGTTCTTAAAGCTTCTTCCAGCACACCGCTGACAGCTATGAGAATTATGGAACTCTTCTATGAAGAAGGCGGTTTCCCGAAGGGTGTTGTTAACCTGGTTACTTGCTCCAGAAAAGAAGCTGACCTGTTCCTGACAGATCCCAGAATCAAAGCTGTTACATTCGTTGGTACAACAGGCGTTGGTAAGCAGATCTACTCCACAGCCGCCGGTAACGGTAAGCGCGTTCAGGCTCAGACAGAAGCCAAGAACCACTGCCTGGTTCTGGAAGACTGCGACCTTGAATCCACAACAGATGCTATCATCAACTCCACATACGGCTGCGCCGGCATGCGCTGCATGGCTCTTCCGGTTGTCTGCGTACAGGAAAGCATCGCTGATGTATTCGTTGCTAAGCTGAAAGAAAAAGCTATGGCTATGAAGATTGGTCCGGCTTATCTTGAAGATACAAAACTTGGTCCGGTTGTTTCTGCCGCTCACAAAGCTCGCGTTTGTGATTGGATCCAGAAGGGTATCGATGAAGGTGCTACTCTGGTTCTCGACGGTCGTGACTGTGTTGTTCCGGGTTGTGAAAACGGCTTCTTCGTTGGCCCGACAATCCTTGACAACGTCAAACCCGGCATGTCTGTTGGTGATTGCGAAATCTTTGGACCGGTTACCTGCATCAAGAGAGTTAAAGACTTCGAAGAAGGTCTGGCTATCATGAATGCTAACCCCTTCGCTAACGGTTCTGCTATCTTCACACAGAATGGTTACTATGCTCGTGAATTCGAGATGAGAACAGACGGTGGTATGGTTGGTATCAACGTTGGTATCCCGGTACCGTCAGCATACTTCCCGTTCTCCGGTAACAAAGACTCCTTCTTTGGTGATCTTCATGTTCTTGGTAAAGACGGTGTTAAGTTCTACACACGTGCTAAGACAGTTACAAAGCATTGGTATGATCAGACAACTGTTAAGACTGCCATGGATACATGGGAAGGCACAGTTGAAAGAATCTAATCTGGTTCACTCTAACTATCACAATATACTCTTACCTATTACCTTAATAAGAGAGACCTGCAGCATCTGTTGCAGGTCTTTCTTATAGATATAGAAAAGTTCGTTCCTATACTCAAATCGTTCCTCACAGGATAGGCGCTCCCGCGGGATAAATAAGTAATGGGCAAAATGTCTTCAAAATGTTGCACAAGCCCCCTATATTTTGTGGTTAGCCGACCTTTCCGACAGGTATTTAGTCATCTCTTGTCTATTTTGTACAAATTTCTGAATCAATTAGCTGTATTTAATTATTTTTTGTAAAAGTTCTTGACTATAGATT
>JAGHUB010000370.1 GCA_018065025.1 Candidatus Equihabitans merdae | reverse complement strand
CTGAATCTTTGTCGAAGATTACAGTTTAGAGAAATGTGAAACGTCTCTCTATTTAAACCTCTTTGAAAAAAGCTCCCGGATGAACGGATCCGGGAGCTTTTGTTTTTTGTATATACCCCAATCTGCCGTCGGGGATCGTGTTGCCTATGTGGCATCAAAAGAATGCGAAAGCATTTTTTCTTTAGTAGTTATCCAGAAAATGATGCTTGACGCCGTCTTTTTTATAAGCGATGACAGTGCTTAGATTAACATTCGACACGCTGTTGAAGATGTTGGATTCCAGCTGGGGATTCGTCTTCTTCAGCTCAGCGATCAGCTTCTTGGTTTCAAGACGCTTGGAGGAAGTGGTGCCATCCTCGTGACAGGTTGAACATGTCTCTGTAAAATGGCAGGCACACTGGAGGAAATGCAGATCGTTGTAGTCTCTCCATCTGCAGATATCTGCTTCACGAATCAGATACATGGGACGAATCAGTTCCATGCCTTCAAAATTCGTGCTGTGGAGCTTAGGCATCATAGTCTGAACCTGACCGCCATGAAGCATAGCCATCAGTATGGTCTCAATGACATCGTCATAATGATGACCAAGGGCAATCTTATTACATCCCAGTTCTTTGGCCTTGTTATACAAATGGCCCCTGCGCATTCTGGCACAGAGATAACAAGGACTCTTCTCCACGTGGTCTACGGCATCGAAGATATTGCTCTCAAAAATTGTGATGGGGATTCCCAGATTCTTGGCATTATATTCGATCAATCTTCTATTATCCGCATTATAGCCCGGATCCATAACCAGGAAGGTCAATTGGAACTTAACCTGAGGATGTCTCTGAATCTCCTGAAAGAGCTTTGTCATCAGCATAGAATCCTTACCACCGGAGATACAGACCGCAATATGGTCGCCATCCTGGATAAGCTGATATTGCTTACAGGCTCTGGCAAATGGTGTGAAGAGTTCTTTATGGAACTTTTTGCGAATACAACTTTCAGCTTTGGATTGAATCTCGCTGCTTTGATCATCGAAATCCATGGTATCTCTCAGATAGGCCAGATAACCACCTGACAAGCTGTAACACTGACGGCCCTTCTCCTCAACAGCCTCAGCAAGATCGATGGAGCGAACCCCTCTCTGGCAATAGAGAATCAGCATCTTTTGAGAGTCCAGTTGGCTGACATACTTGTCGATATCTTCGTACATATCCTTCTCGGAAATATGAATTGCCCCGGGAATCATGCCGTAGAGGATACTTCCCGGATCTCTTGTATCGATTAAAATATATGAGTCAGCTTCCAGCTGCTTTAATTCAGAATATGTCAATTCCTTCATTCTATTTGCTTATATTATCCTTTTCGTTTAGTCTTGCGATAAACCACCTAGATGATTTTATCATTTCTCAAGCCAGCTTGCACCTTCTTAAAGTATTAGTTCAAGTACACTTCTATATTCATGATCTGTCTTGAAAAATATATATCAACGAGTAAACTGGATATGCTAAATCATATTTTCAAAAGGAAACTATATGAAATCAAAAAATGATGTTTTGATTGGATGTCTGTGTGCTTTCGGATGTGAATCCCTCTTTGGCTTCAGCTTCCTTTTTTCAAAAAATGCTACCAATGTGGCCAGTCCCCTGGCTCTTCTGGGATGGCGCTTCCTGGTGGCTTTCATCGTCATCAGTATCTGCGCTGCTACAGGTATTATGCAGGTTCACCTTAAGGGCAAGAGCCTGAAACCTCTGCTGATCATTGGTCTGGTTATTCCGGTGCTTTATTTTATCGGTGAGACCTACGGCATTGCATTTACAACAGCTTCAGAAAGTGGTGTCGTCATTTCCACCATCCCTGTGGTATCTGTCATGGCTTCATCCATTTTCCTGAAAGAGAAACCCTTACGCCAACAGATCATCGGTATCTTTGTCTCTCTGGTAGGGGTCATTATCACGGTTCTGGCTGTAGGCCGCTCTGTCAGTTTCTCTATCCCCGGCTATATCATGCTATTTATCGCTGTATTTTCTTATGCCATCTACAGCGTTCTGGTGGAGAAAGCCATAAACTATACAGGTGCGGAAGTCACTTTTGGTATGCTTGGAGTAGGCGCTGTGGTCTTCCTGATTCTGGCTTGCGGCGAAGCCCTGGCCAATGGCACCATGTCTACCCTTGTGACTCTTCCTTTCAAAAACGTTTCTTTCCTGTCAGCTGTGCTGTATCAGGGTATCGGCTGCTCCGTCATGGGCTTCTTCATGTCCAATATCGCCCTGGCCAAAATCGGCGTAAACCGGACAGCCTCATTTGTGGGCCTGTCCTCCGCTGTCTCCATCATCTCCGGCACCCTCTTTCTCCATGAGCCCTTTACCCTCTACCAATTGATCGGTGCAGGCCTCATCGTAGGTGGGGTATATATTGCAAACTCCCGGCTTAGTCACTAAGAGATAAACTCTTGAACATCAGTTGGTTACAAAACCAGACAATGAATCATCCTGTTGAGGCTTCTCCTGCAAGTCCAGACAAAACGAATAATACTTATAAT
>JAGHUB010000034.1 GCA_018065025.1 Candidatus Equihabitans merdae | reverse complement strand
GCCACCAATCGGAAGAGAGTTGATAATTTGCTGCAAGGTGTGGTTTGCAGAGTTGCTGCATCCGATGGCATTTTGGAATCTGCAGATTACGGAATGATTCGCGGATAGATTATTATTTACCTTAAGAAAGAATATGAAATCATGAAAGACAACATGAATACCGGTCATATTTTCTATATCATGGGCAAGAGCGCTTCCGGCAAGGACACGCTTTACAGCCTGCTGCTTGAGAAGGAATCACTGCCCCTTAAGCGCCTGGTACTTTACACCACAAGACCTATTCGTCAGGGTGAGAAAGAGGGCAGAGAATATCATTTTATTGATGTGGATAAGCTGAATGAGTTCCGCGCTGCCGGACGTGTAGTTGAGGAAAGGACTTACCAGACCGTGGAGGGCCCCTGGACATATTGCACCATTCACGATGACAAGATGGACCTGACAGGAGATAGTTATCTGGCCATCGGCACCCTGGAATCCTATGTGCAGATGAAGGCTTATTACGGCGATGAGGTCATGGTGCCCCTTTATGTGGAAGTATCCGACGATATCCGTCTGGAGAGAGCCCTGAATCGGGAACGCAAGCAGGAGACACCTCGTTATCAGGAAATGTGCCGCCGTTTTCTGGCGGACTGTCAGGATTTTTCCGAGGAAAATATTGCTGCCGCAGGCATTTCCCGACGATTCAGCAATGATGGGGAAATGGAAGAGTGCCTGGGTAAACTTGAAGAATGTATTCTCGGTATGTTATGATGTCCTATTGAGAACGCAGTAGAAGGAGAAAACATGCCTCAGTTAAGATTTGCAGATGTTATTGGACACGAAGAAATAGTTTCCCGCTTTCAGAGTGCTCTGAAAGAGGACAAGATTGTTCATGCCTATATTTTGGCCGGCGTCAAGGGTTCGGGCAAAAAGCTTATTGCTGACATTTTTGCAACAGCTCTGCAGTGTACCGGTGAGAAAGGTGATGCCTGTCTGGAATGTACTTCCTGTAAGAAGGCCGCCAATCAGAATCATCCAGATATTATTCGTCTGGAGCATGAGAAGCCCAACACTATCACCGTTGACGAGATTCGTGAGCAGGTGATCGCTCAGGCTGTGCTGAAACCTTATGAGAGCAAACGCAAGGTTTTCATAATTCCTGATGCTGAGAAGATGACGCCTCAGGCACAGAATGCCCTGCTGAAGACCATCGAAGAACCGCCTGCATATGCGGTTTTCATCCTGTTGGCTACCCAGGCAGAGGCTCTGCTTCCTACCGTGGTCTCACGTTGTGTTGTCATGGAGATGAAGCCCCTCAGGGATGAAGTTATTCGTGATTTCCTGATTCGGGAACATCATTTACCTAAATACGAAGCTGAAGTGGCCGCCGCATTTGCCCAGGGCAATATCGGTCGTGCCCAGGAAGTTGCTCTGGAAGGTGCCTTCAGCGACATTTCCGAAAGAGTCGTTCAGCTGCTGCGCCGCATCCGCGTATCCAGTATGTCAGAATTGCTGGAGTTCATGCAGGAGGCTGTAGCTGAGAAGCACAACATCAACGATTATCTAGAGATCCTGACCCTTTGGTTCAGGGATGTTTTGATGTACAAGGCTACCCGGGAGATCGACCGGATGGTCTTTAAGAAAGAGATTAGAGATATTAAACAACAGGCAGAACGCAGTTCTTATGAAGGGCTGGAACAGATCCTGCAGGATCTGGAGAGAGCCTCCCTTCGTCTGCGCTCCAATGTCAGCGTTGAGCTGACTCTGGAGTTGCTGCTGTTGTCGATCAGGGAGAACTTAAATGGCTAAAATTACTGGCGTGCGGTTCAGACACGCGGGCAAGATGTACTACTTCAACCCGAACGATCTGAACATCAAGTACGGGGATGCCGTGGTGGTGGAAACAGCCAGAGGGCTGGAGTACGGCAAGGTTATGATGGCAACCATGGACTATCCCGAAGATAAATTAAAAGCACCGCTGAAGGATGTGCTGCGTCTGGCTACAGAAGAAGATACAGCCAAGGATGCAGAGAATCAGCGTCTGGAAAAAGAAGCTTTCCACATTTGCAAAGAGAAGATCCGAGAACATGAGTTGGATATGAAGCTCATCGCCGTTGAATATGCATTTGACGACAGCAAGATTCTCTTCTATTTCACAGCTGACGGACGTATCGACTTCAGAGAACTGGTCAAAGATCTGGCCAGCGTCTTCCGTCGTCGTATCGAACTGCGTCAGATCGGTGTTCGTGATGAGACTAAGCTTCTGGGTGGCATGGGCATCTGCGGACGTCCTCTGTGCTGCCACACATATCTGAATGAATTTGCTCCGGTTTCCATCAAGATGGCCAAGGAGCAGAATCTTTCATTGAATCCGACTAAGATCTCAGGCAGCTGCGGCCGCCTGATGTGCTGCTTGAAAAATGAGGCTGACACTTACGCCGAGCTGAAGAAGGATCTGCCTGTCAAGGGTGATCAGGCCACCATACCGGATGGTCGTCACGGCGAAGTTCATTCTGTTAATATCCTGCGTCAGCTGGTTAAGATTGTGGTTGAGACCGGTGATGATGACAGAGAACTGGTGGAATTCCCCGTCTCTGAGATCACATTTATTCCTCACTCCAAGCGTCCCAAGCCCAACCAGCCCAAGAAGAAGGTAGAAAATAAGCCGGCAGAGGGTGAACAGCCCCAGGTTTCTGCTGAGCAGAAGAAGTTCCGCCAGGCTGTAAAGAAGGCTCTGGAAAATCAGCAGGCTGAGCAGGAAGAGCGTGTAGCTGAAGAACAGCGTCGCGAAGAAGCTGAAGCTGCTGCCCGTGAAAATGCCGGCAGAGAGCGTTCACGCCGCAATCGTCATCGCAACAAGAATCATGAAGCTGCAGAAAATGCCTCTGAACAGCAGGACAATCAGGTAAGAGCTGAAGCTCCCGAGAAGAGCGAGCGCAGAGAAAAGCCGGAACGCGGCAATCGCGGCGGTCGTGGTGATAAGTCTGAACACGGCGAAAGAGCTCCTAAAGCTGATCGCAGTGAAAGAAGCGGCAGACCCGAGAGAGGCGATAAGGCCGACAGAGCTGAGAAGATTGAACGTCCGGAGAAGGCTCCCAAGGGTGATGGCGTTGAGAAAGCCGATCATGCTGAGGGTGGCGATCACGCTGAGAAGAGCGGTGATGCCGCCAGAAGACGTCGCCGTCGTCACAGACCTCACAAGAGCGGCGATCATGATGCCAATCGTGAAGGTAATCAGAACCACGAGGTAAACCATGAGGCTTGATGATCTGGGTGACGGAAGATACATCTACCAGAATGAAAATGGCTTCTGCTTCGGTATCGATGCTGTGCTGCTGGCACATTTTGCGAAACTTCGTCGCAAGGATTGTGTGCTGGACTTGTGCACGGGTAATGGTGTGATTCCTCTCATCATGGAGAAGGAAGCGCCGGATGGCGCCATTTTCCATGGCCTGGAATTGCAGGAAGGCGCCGTGGAACTGGCTCGCCAAAGCGTAGCCCTCAACGGTCTGGAAGAGAAAATCGTTATCGATCAAGGAAATGTCTGTGAAGCTGCATCCATTTATGGAGCAGCTTCCTTTAATGTGGTCACGGTGAACCCGCCCTATCGCAAGAAGGGAAATGGGGCCATCAGTGAAGGGGATGCCCGGGCTATCGCCCGCCACGAGATGCTGTGCACCCTGGAAGATGTGGTAAGGGAAGCATCCCTGGTGCTGAAGAGCAATGGCCATTTCTATATGATCCACCTGCCGGAACGCCTGCAGGAGATTATGGCTGTCATGCAGCGTTACGGCCTGGCCGTGAAGAGTTTGCGCATGGTGCAGCCATTTGCCCAGAAGGCACCTAACCTGGTCCTCATCGCTGCCGTCAAAGGCGGCGCCCTGGACATGAAAGTAGATAAGCCGTTGGTGGTCTATCAGGATGTGAATGTCTACACCGACGAAGTCATGCAGTGGTATCAGGACAGCGGCGTGGCAAAAAATTGATGATGTGCAGCAGGACTTGCGAGAATCCGCGGAGGCATTTGGGCATATAGAGCAAAAGTGAAGCTATTGAGCCAAAAGAAGATAGATGGAGGAGTTTGAGATGAGTGGAATACTGTATTTGGTGGCGACGCCCATCGGTAACCTGGAAGATATGACGCTTCGAGGTCTCCGTCTGCTGAAGGAAGTGGACTTGATTGCCTGTGAGGATACCCGTACCAGTGGTCACCTTCTCAATCATTATGATGTTCACACCCCTCTGACTTCTTATCACAAGTACAACGAGGTGGAGAAGACGCCTTATC
>JAGHUB010000204.1 GCA_018065025.1 Candidatus Equihabitans merdae | reverse complement strand
AAGATGTGTTACTTGTTAAGTTGATTGAACCGCCGTGTACGGAACCGTACGCACGGTGGTGTGAGAGGTCGGGGATTTATCAAATCCCCTCCTACTCGATTCAATGAGCTTGTTTTGATGCCGTATACCCCGCAGCCTTTGCTCCGCGGGGTAGAAACTTCAATATTTCATCATGTTACCCCGCGACTTGCTTTCAACACGTCTCCGCGGGGTAGAGAGCTAATAATTTGTCAACAACACCCCGCTGCCGTAGTGGTGCGGGGTAAGGGATTGGAAATTTCACTGTGGCACCCCGCAACTTTCGCTCCGCGGGGTAGGGAATCCAATATTTCACTGTGTTACCCCGCGACTTGCTTTGCTCATGTCTGCGCGGGGTAGAGCACTAAATATTAGCCAACAGCACCCCGCCGCCACAGTGGTGCGGGGCAAGGAATTGGAAATTTGCCTGTGGAACCCCGCGGCATACTTTATTTCTTGAAGATAATCCATGATTGTTTTATAATCATCTAGACTATGGCTTGAAAAACAAAGAAAAGCTGTGGTTTTCCGCGGTCATCCGTGTCCGCAGCAACCAACACTGTAAATTTATATATAGAAATAGAGGATAGACAACATGGCAAAACAGAACAACAATCAGGCTCAGCAGCCGGATCTGAATCAGCAGCGCCTGGTCAGAAGAGACAAACTGGCCGCTCTTCAGGCTGCCGGCAAGGATCCCTTCCAGATCACCAAGTTTGATCAGACACATCACACCGACGAATGTAAATCTCTTTATGATGCTCACGAAGCAGAGATTCTCGGTGACAGAGCCCTTCCCAACACAGAAGGCATGGAAGAAGCTGAAGCCAGAAAAGTCATCAATGACGACTATAATGATCGCCGCGCCATCATGGATGCTCAGCCCATCCAGGTAGCAATCGCCGGCCGTATGATGTTCAAACGTGTCATGGGTAAAGCTTCCTTCTGCAATATCCAGGACCTTAAGGGTAAGATCCAGGTCTATGTAGCCAGAGATGCCATCGGTGAAGAAGACTACGCTGAATTCAAGAAGTCCGATATCGGTGATATCTATGGTATCGAAGGTTATCTCTTCCGTACAAAGACAGGCGAAATCTCTGTACATGCTCAGAAAATGACCCTGCTTTCCAAGAGCCTGCAGGTTCTTCCGGAGAAGTTCCACGGCCTGACAGATACAGATACACGTTATCGTCAGCGTTACGTTGATCTGATCATGAATGAAGAATCCAAGAATGTCTTCATCAAGCGCTCTCAGATCATCAAAGAAATCCGTAACTTCCTGGCCGGTCGTGACTTCATCGAAGTTGAAACACCCACACTGGTTTCCAACGCCGGTGGTGCTGCCGCCAGACCCTTCGAAACACATTACAATGCTCTGGATGAAGATGTTAAGCTGCGTATTTCTCTGGAACTCTATCTGAAGAGACTGATCGTCGGCGGTCTGGAACGTGTCTATGAAATCGGCCGCGTTTATCGTAACGAAGGTGTTGATACACGTCACAACCCCGAGTTCACTTTGATGGAACTCTACCAGGCATACACAGACTATGAAGGCATGATGGAACTGACGGAAAGCATGTTCCGTTATCTGGCCGAGACAGTTCTGGGCAGCACTAAGTTCAGCTACAACGGCATCGAACTTGACTTTGGCAAGCCTTTCGAACGTCTCACTATGAACGACGCCATCAAGAAATATGCCGGTATCGATTTCGATACTGTTGAAACAGATGAAGATGCCAAGAAGCTGGCTGACGAACATCATATCGAATATGAAGATCGTCACACCAAGGGCGATATCATCAACCTCTTCTTCGAAGAATTCTGCGAAGAGAAGCTGATCCAGCCCACCTTCATCATGGACCATCCTCTGTCCATTTCCCCGTTGACAAAAAAGAAACCCTCAGACCCCAACAAGGTAGAGCGTTTCGAACTTTTCATCAACACTTGGGAAATGTGCAACGCTTACTCCGAACTTAACGATCCCATCGATCAGAGAGAACGTTTTGCTCAGCAGGATGCTAATGCTGAAGCCGGTGATGACGAAGCTCAGCACACAGATGAAGACTTCCTGAATGCTCTGGAAATCGGTATGCCGCCCACAGGTGGTATCGGTTACGGTATCGACCGTCTGGTCATGCTGCTGACAGACAGCCAGGCCGTCCGTGACGTTCTGCTCTTCCCTACCATGAAGAGTCAGGGTGCTGCTAAGAATGAAGCCAACAACGCTGCTCAGGCTGCTGCTTCCGAAAAATGCTGCCCCGAAGAAGGCGTAACATGCTGCTGCGAAACAGCTGCTCCCGCCGTTGAAGAAGTCATCGACTTCTCCAAGGTTGAAATCGAGCCCCTGTTCGAAGAACATGTAGACTTCGACACATTCTGCAAATCTGACTTCCGTGCCGTTAAGGTCAAAGCCTGCGAAGCTGTTAAGAAGTCCAAGAAGCTGCTTCAGTTCACATTGGATGATGGCACAGGCACAGACAGAACTATCCTGTCCGGTATCCATGCTTACTATGAACCGGAAGAACTGGTAGGCAAGACACTGCTGGCTATCACAAACCTGCCCCCCAGACCCATGATGGGCATCGAATCCTGCGGTATGCTGATCAGCGCTGTCCACACAGAAGAAGGCGAAGAGAAACTTCACCTGATCATGCTGGATAACCATATCCCCGCCGGTGCAAAGATGTATTAAGCCGAATAAAATAGCAAAAAGTTCAGACAAAAATGAAGCCTTTCAAAGCCCGTTGACACCACTTTGGGATTATGGTGGTAGGGTTATTTGGACAAATATGGATTAAAAGTAAAAAGGACACTCTTCTGACAATCACAGGGGGGTGTCCTTTTTCTTCAGTTTGTAGGGATGATATAAAATTCCAGTTTTATGAATCAGCTTAGGTTCTAAACGGATCTTTCCAGGGACCGTGTGAATAAAAGTAAACAGATAAAAAGGTTGAAGTACACCAGCCAATTGGCCATGCGGTCCAAATACCGATGTAACCAAGAGAT
>JAGHUB010000335.1 GCA_018065025.1 Candidatus Equihabitans merdae | reverse complement strand
TCCACATAGAATGTCTCGCCGTAACCATTGATGGGTTCCAATCGGCAGGGGTTTGTCTGGTAGAATTTCCTCAGATAAATGCAGCCGGTTTCTGTGTTCAGGAAAATGCCGGCGTCGCCGTCCCGAATGGGACGTTTGGAGATCAGCAGGATGTCATTTTTCAGATAGACGGGGTGGAGGTGATTACTGGTGACTCGGATGCCGCAGGTGATTTCATTGCCGTACTTTCTGCGGTAGCCGGCTATATTCACCTTCTCGATATTGACGGAGTCGTAGATCATGCCGTCTTCCATATTTCCCGTGGGGATGTAGACGGTGACATAGTCCTCCGCATCCTCGTGGCTGGCGGCATAGGCCGTTTCGAAGTCGATGAGGGATTCGATAAAACTCATCTGGGACGGGGACAGGTGGGCGATCTTTTTCTTCAGCTCCAGGACAGGATCGGAGAAATCCGTGAACTCATAGGCCAATTTTCCGGTGGCCAGATAGAGCTTATAGAGCAGATACAGATCGATCTTGTCTGTGGTGCCGCTTACGATGCGTTTGTAAGTTGACAGGGACACATCAAGTTTCTGGGCCATCTGCTTCTGGGAAAGGCCCATCTTAACACGTTCCTTTTCCAGCATTTCCGCAAACTTTTGGGACATCTCAAAACGTGTCATATTTTCACCCTCTTCTCTAATAAATGAGCATCTTCAGGTTAAAGGCATGGTAGCACAGGAAGGTTCAAAAATGAACCACCATTTCCCTCTTTTTAGGAAAAATTGCCTCCGAATGGTTCTCTAAATAATGAGCCTCAAAGGTATGATTAGGCCATGGAAAGGAGGCGAGGCTCATGATGCTGACAAATGCTTTGAAGAAACCTGTTTTTTATCGTTGCACTGTTTGTGGAAATCTTGTGGAAATGTTGGATTCTTCCGGCATGCCGATGATGTGCTGCGGGAGAGCCATGCTTCGATTGGAGCCCAATAAATCTGAGGGGGCAGGGGAGAAGCATGTGCCGGTGGTAACTTGTGAGGATCACAAGGTAAAGGTAGAGGTGGGTGCTCTCGAACATCCTATGACTCTGACTCATCATATCGAATGGATTTGTTTGGTGACTAAGTGTGGTATACAGCGCAGGAGGTTGGAACCGGACCAGAGACCGGAGGCCTGCTTCCGAATCAAGAAGCACGATCCGCCACTTTGGGTCCTGGCTTACTGCAACCTTCACGGCTTGTGGGAAGAAAGTATAGAAGATGAGGAATGAGTCTTGGGACTCCTCACCCATACATAGGCAATACATAAAGCCTATGGGATGTTCGAATTTTATATAGAGAGTTAGTTAAAGCAAGAGCCCTCGTGATAACACGGGGGCTCTTGGCGTACATACCACGATCTGTGATCGGGGGTCGTGTCGCGAAGTGACATCAAAAGAATGCGGAGGCATTCTTTTTTCAGCAGTATTTGGCTTTAATTGGCCTCATGGTTTGGCTCCACATCCGGATATACATAGGGCATGTAGGCCAGGGCCAGCTGGAGGTTTAGTGTGTCGTAGTAGTTGTCGAAACTGATGCGGCACAGCTTCTCGATCTGTTCCAGGCGGTAGTGAACGGTGTTGCCGTGGATGAAGAGGGCATTGCCGGTTTTGCTGAAGTTCTGGTGGCTTTTAAAGAAAACCTTCAGGGTTTCGATGAGAGGTACATCTGATTTCTTCTCATACTCGATGAGGGGCAAAATGTAGCGGTCGCAGAGGCTTTCAACTTTGGGGGATATTTCCCGTGTGCCCATGAGGGTGTAGAAGCCCAGATCCTGATAGAAATAGACATTTCCCGGATCATCTCCATTTCCCTGATATTCGATGATGTCAGAGATGCTTCGGAGATCTTCGGCAGCCTCCTGATCGGCTATATTCAGCACCTGCAGGGCCTGATAATAACTGGCAGAGGCATTGACGGCATCCACTTCATTGCCGATACCGATGCGCAGTTCTTCTGCATCTATGGCCGGGTGGCTCTTGATGAGGGAGCGCAGATAATTGATGTCTCCAAGTTCTGCCGGAATAATGAAAGCCACTGTGTTGTCGATGCGGCATTTCAGCAGAGGCTCGCTCAACTGACCAAGCAGCAGCTCAAGCTGCTTGCAGTCATTTACCGTACGGTGGTGGGACATGCCCTCTACAGCGATGACCCGGAGAGATGACGGAACCAGAGTTTCAAACTGGGTGTACTGAGCATTTCCCTGAGTCAATGCAGAATTTTTGCCGGTAAGCAGATCTCTGACGAAGTTTTCCTGCAGCTCGGCTCGACCTTTATCAGAGAAGCTCATAAGCAGATAGGGATCGGCTTCGCAGGCCAGCTTGGCGATGGAGAGGATGGCCTCGTCGTTCAGGTTGGGGGCATCGTCTGTGTCGTAACGCTTGATGGACAGCACGGCTTCCACTTCATTTCCGAAGGAGATGCTCAGGGTCTTGCCATCGAAATAGTTGGGGTTGGACAGATCGTTGTCGGGGCAGCGGTAGAGATGATTCTCCAGGGCGATGCAGGTGGGCTTGCCGGTCCAGTAGTTGACCATATTGGCCAGACCCTTCAGACCCTTGGTGTTCAGCTCGCGCAGCATCAAAGCCAGGATGTGATCTCTTGAGAGAAATGTTTCGATGCCGTTGCAGTAGACGTATTTATTAAAGTAGTCAAAAAATGACGAGAAATGCATGCCCTCGTCCAGAAGGATGACGGGCAGGCCCAGATTGTCGGCTGTCTCGGTGATGGTGGCCAGATCTTCTTTGCTGAAGAAGCCTTCTTTCAGGGTTATGCCGCTGACACCTTTGTCCTTCAGCGTTAAGAGGAGGGAACAGGCCTTCAGCACATCGGTGGCCAGGAAATAACCGCTGGTGACGGCCAGAGTGTAGGGCTCTACATAGTCGCCTCCATCGAAGCTATCGATGGAAGAGAGCTTTCTGACATGGTTATCCATGTGAGAATTACCGGCTATAAGCTGTGGATGATGCAGCATAGGAATCCGGAGCAAATCTTCAATTGTTACTTCCATAGCTGCTTTTCCTCCTGGTATGGCGGGTAAATCCTTACAAGCCCATTATAGAGGGCTTAATCGTACAATTTCAACAAAAACGCCTGTAAAATTTACAGTTTTTCAAGTTAAATCTTATAAGTATTTCAATAG
>JAGHUB010000322.1 GCA_018065025.1 Candidatus Equihabitans merdae | reverse complement strand
ATCTGGGAAACCATCATCTGCAGGTTCATTTCTTCCAGCTGAGCCTCTCTCTGGGCAATAACAGCTTCCTGCTGTATGTATTCCTGGCCTCTGCGGATATCGATACCAAAATACAGGATGTAGATCAGGATGGGGATGGCCACATAGCTGATACTCAAGTTATTAACAAATGAAACAGGCAGCAGGATCAGCATGGCCAAATTGTAGATGGCAAGAAGCCAGCCGTCATACTTGCCCAGTATCTTGCGGTAGCGGATGATGGTAAATATGCTGACCGCGGGACATACGAACAGGGATGCCAGGATGATCAATGAGCCATAAGTAGGATGGGCAATGCCGCCTTCATCGAAAAGATAGACATTGTGCAGCCAGATGTCGGACAACATGAAAGCTCCGACCAAAACTCCCAGGATGATCAAGACTTTGTTGGGCTTAGTGGAAAGAGTAATGCTTTCTTTCTGTGAGACACTGAGGAATTCAACCAGGATCTGCATGTACCTGAACAGGGCGAAAGTAATCAGGTAACTCAGGCCGAAGTCCAGCAGAAAGAGGTATCTTACATATAACTCACGGCCGCTGGTAGGCAGGTAAGTATCCACCGAAAGAATGTTGATGTAGTCAACCCACTGAAGAATCTGGACAGCCAGAAGACCCACACAAAGAATAGCAATGATTGCCAGGGTATTTGTAGTGGCCAAGGTCTCCTTCTGCAGAAGACAGGTGATGATCAGGATCATCAGAAAGATGATGCTAATGCTTTCCTGGGCTATATTAGTGTAAGAAATGATAAGTTCAGACATTTTGTGTACCGATTTCTTTCTTATGATTTAGAAGTCTTCTTTATTATACGCTATTTGGGGGACTTGTGGGTTGACATATTTATCGCAGAATAATAGAATAACTTCAAATGAATTAATAAACCGTTGAAGCGGAGATAAAGGTGATATATGACACCACAGAGAGTTCGGGGCGGTGAGATCCGGGCGTGAAACAGATCATCAAATGGACCGCGGAGGGCGCAGGGAACAGCTGAAAAGCCCAGTATTCTGCGACGTAAGACATACGTTAGTTGTCGGAGATATGCAGGTATCTCGCAAAGAGCATGCGCAAGCATGAAGCCAAGGTGGCACCGCGGATAAAGATTATTCGTCCTTGACAGAAATATTCTGTCGAGGACTTTTTTATTTGTAAAAGTCTGGTGATCCAATGAACCTGCACAGAGGGCCATCAGACAGCAGGAGGTTTAAAATGAACACATTTCCTACATTAGAGGAAGTCAAGGACATCGCCGCACAGGGCATCTACAAAGTCTGCCCCGTCAGCTGCGAGATCCTGTCAGACATCTGTACACCCATCGAAGCCATGAAGATCCTGAAAAATGTATCCACACATTGCTACATGCTGGAATCCGTTGCAGAGACTGAAAAATGGGGTCGTTACACATTCCTGGGCTATGAACCCAAGCTGGAGATCACTTGCATCGACGGCGAAATGCAGGCCGGCAACATCCGCATGAAAGTAGATGATCCGGATACATTCTTAAGACAGATCCTGGCCGATCACAAGAGCCCCAAGATCCCCGGTCTTCCCTCATTTACCGGCGGTCTGGTGGGCTACTTCTCCTACGATTATCTCAACTATCGTGAACCCACCGTCAAGAGAGATGTCAAAGATACCGACGCTTTTAAAGACATCGACCTGATGGTTTTCGATAAAGTTATCGCCTTCGACAATGTCCGTCAGAAGATCATCCTCATTGCCAACATGGAACTGGAGGATGTAGAGACAGGCTACAACAAAGCTGTCATGGAACTTAGCCAGATGGTACAACTTCTGAGACATGGTCAGAAGAAGCAGGAGCCCGGCGGACGCCTTCTCTCAGATGTCACACCTCTCTTCAATCAGGAAGAGTATTGCGGCATGGTAGAGAAAGCCAAGCATTACATCCACGAAGGTGACATTTTCCAGATCGTCCTTTCCAACCGCCTCAGTGCTGATTTCGAAGGCAGTCTGCTGAATACCTACAGAATCCTCCGCACCATCAATCCTTCTCCCTACATGTTCTATTTCTCAGGAACAGACGTAGAAGTAGCCGGTGCTTCACCGGAAACTCTGGTCAAGCTGGAAAATGGCGTACTGCACACCTTCCCCCTGGCCGGTACCCGTCCCCGTGGTGCTACAGAAGAAGAGGATAAGGCTCTGGAAGCCGACCTGCTGGCAGATGAAAAAGAACTGGCTGAGCACAACATGCTGGTTGACCTTGGCAGAAATGACCTGGGCAAGATCAGCCGCTTCGGTTCAGTAGAAGTTGAAAAATTCCACTCCATCGAGCGTTACTCACACGTTATGCACATCGGTTCCACCGTTCGTGGCGAGATCCGTCCCGAACATGACGCACTGGATGCCATCGGCGCAGTCCTGCCGGCAGGTACCCTGTCAGGTGCCCCCAAGATCCGTGCCTGCCAGCTGATTGGTGAGCTGGAAAATAATAAACGAGGCATCTACGGCGGCGCCATCGGCTATATCGATTTCAGCGGCAACATGGACACATGTATCGCCATCCGTATCGCCTATAAGAAAAATGGCAAGGTCTTCGTCAGAAGCGGCGCCGGTATCGTTGCCGATTCCGTACCGGAGAAGGAATTCCAGGAATGCATTAACAAGGCCAAGGCTGTCGTCAATGCCCTGAAGATGGCACAGGAGGAAGAATCATGATTTTACTGATCGACAATTACGACAGCTTCTCCTACAACTTATTCCAGCTGGTAGGTGAGCTGAATCCCGATATTAAAGTAATCCGTAACGATGAGATGACTGTAGAGGAAATCGAAAAACTAGCTCCCAGCCACATCATCATTTCCCCGGGCCCGGGTCGTCCCGAAGATGCCGGCATCATCGTAGAAGCCGCCGGCACATTGGGCAAGAAGATCCCCATCCTTGGCGTATGCCTTGGTCATCAGGCCATCTGCAATGCCTTTGGTGCCACCATTACCTATGCCAGACAGCTGATGCACGGCAAGCAGTCAGAAATCAGCTTCAGCGATGACAACGTTCTCTTCCAGGGAATCGAATCTCCTACATTGATCGCTCGTTATCATTCACTGGCAGCGGATCCCGATACCATGCCGGAATGCCTGAAAGTCACAGCTGTCACAGAGGACGGCGAAGTCATGTCCGTGGAACATAGGGATTATCCCATTTTCGGTGTACAGTTCCATCCGGAATCCATCATGACCCCGGAAGGCCGCACCATGTTAAAGAATTTCCTGAATGTATAAAAACTTATTCACATAGTGGAACAAGAAAACAATTATTATCCACATTTATATAAAGTACTGAGATCAATAAAGGAGCAAGTCCATGATTAAAGAAGCTATCGTTAAAATCGTTAACAAAGAAGACCTGACATATGATGAAGCCTATACCGTTATGAATGAGATCATGAGCGGTGAGACATCTCCCACTCAGAATGCCGCTTTCCTGGCAGCCCTGTCCGCCAAGAGTGCCCGCGCCGAGACCACAGATGAAATCGCCGGCTGCGCCACAGCCATGCGTGAACATGCCATTCCCGTTGAACTGGGCGAAGGCATCTTCGAAATCGTTGGTACCGGCGGTGACAATGCTCATAGCTTCAACATTTCCACCACATCTGCTGTTGTAGCAGCTGCCGGCGGCATGAAGGTTACAAAGCACGGCAACCGCGCCGCTTCTTCCAAGTGTGGCACAGCTGACTGTCTGGAAGCTCTGGGTGTCAACATCCAGCAGGATCCGGAACTGTGTGCCAAGATGGTAAATGAAGCCGGCATGTGCTTCTTCTTCGCTCAGAAGTATCACACATCCATGAAATACGTTGGTGCTATCCGTCGTGAACTTGGTTTCCGTACCGTTTTCAACATCCTTGGCCCTCTGACCAACCCGGCTAAGCCCGACATGCAGCTCCTTGGCGTTTATGATGAATATCTGGTACAGCCTCTGGCACAGGTTCTCATGGACATGGGCGTCAAACGTGGTATGGTAGTCTATGGTCAGGACAAGCTGGATGAGATCTCCATGAGCGCTCCCACATCTGTTGCTGAATTCAAAGACGGTTGGATGAAATATTACGTCATTAAGCCGGAAGACTTCGGCTTCGAACGCTGCACTAAGGAAGACCTGGTTGGTGGTTCTCCTGAAGAAAATGCTGAGATCACCAAGGCTATTCTTCGCGGCGAAGACAAGTCCGCCAAGAGAAATGCTGTTCTCATGAATGCCGGTGCTGCTCTTTATATCGGCGGCAAGGCCGACAGCATGGCCGATGGCGTCAAACTGGCAGCCGAACTCATCGATTCCGGTAAGGCCTATGCCACTCTGGAAAAAATCATCGAAGTCAGCAACTCCTGATTTGCTATTGCATGAAAAATAAGAGTATCGTTGAAGTCAGCATTTTTGATTGAGAAATGTTCCAAAATGCTGACCTCAATGTCTACCGTGAGGTTATCTATGACTATACTTGACCAACTTGCAGATTATGCCCGAGTCCGTGTGGCTGAAGCCAAGAAAGTAAAATCCTTCGAAGAAGTCAAGGCAGAAGCCCTGGCTCTTCCCAAGGGTGACTTCGCATTTGAGAAAGCTCTGCAGAAGCCGGGCCTTGGTTTTATCTGTGAATGCAAGAAGGCTTCTCCTTCCAAGGGCCTGATCGCACCGGATTTTCCTTATCTGGAAATCGCCAAATCTTACGAAGAAGCCGGGGCAGATTGCATCTCTGTTCTGACAGAGCCTAAATGGTTCCTGGGCAGCGACGCCTATCTGAAGGAAATTACTTCCGCCGTTAAGACTCCCTGCATCCGCAAGGATTTCACCATCGATCCCTACATGATCTATGAAGCCAAGCTTCTTGGTGCCTCTGCCGTTCTTCTCATCTGCGCTATTCTGACAGAAGAGGAGATCAAGGACTACATGGCTATCTGTGATGAGCTGGGCCTGTCAGCTTTGGTAGAAGCTCACGATGAAGCAGAAGTGGAGATGGCTATTCGCTGCGGCGCCAGACTGATCGGGGTAAATA
>JAGHUB010000192.1 GCA_018065025.1 Candidatus Equihabitans merdae | reverse complement strand
CCCACATCCATGAATGCTCATGGTTTGCAAAAAGAAAAGACACCCGACAAGTACTGTCAGGTGTCTATAACTTCTAGCTCAGTATTAAATTATTCAACTTCAGCCTTTGCCAGAGCTGCTTCGTAATCCTTTGTACCTACCCAGATGTCTTCCTTATAAGGATTCTTCTTCTGTTCGATAGAGCGTTTTACGATGACGGCCAGGCATACGATGTTGGCAAAGAGAGCTGCCATAGCAACGAAGCCCTGCATGGAGTTGTTGGGAGCGATCTTACCGATAACATCGGCAGTGAGCTGACCAAGTTCCAGGCCATTGACAACACCGGTCTGAGCTACGACGTTCTGGTAAACGACGGGCAGCGGTGTGGCAAATGTTCCGGCGATCTGGAAGAGCGGGAATACCTGAGCGAACATGCACCATGTTGCCAGTGTGTTAGCACGGTTCTGGATCCAACCACCCTTGTTCCACAGAGCATTGGCGAATGTAGGAGCCAGCAGAAGGGCTACACCACAGTACCATGTATGTGTGGGCAGGTTTGCATATGTGTACTGGAAGTTCCACAGATCGTAGGCAACGATGAACCAGATAGTCATATCCGGCCAGATCATGTCCAGCTTCTTCTCATCCTTAGATGAGTAGACTGACCACCAGGCTGTCATACAGAAAATGTTCAGGATACCGGCGATACCGTTTACCCAGTTCCACCAACCACCGTTGAGCCAAACGCCTTCATTTGAGAACCACCAACCATTGAGACCGGCAGCCATGGCTTGGGCACCTCTGATAGCTGATTCGAAATCAGATACAACAGCGATCAGGATGTTGATAGCAACGATGATGAACGGGAAGCATTTGAAAGCCTGCTTAGCGCCGATGCCCTTTTTGTACTTGATGAGACAGAAACCGATACAACCGGCAACTGAGGCATAGAGCTTAGCATAATGGAACCAACCACCCATATAGAGTGTTGTCTGGCATTCGACACCGGCCACATTTACATAGATGAAGTAAACAGTCAGAACAGCCAGAACAACACCGAAGATAGCGATGGCGCCGGCTTTTCTACGTTCAACTTCATTGAGAATGATGAGCGCTGCGAATACCATGAGCAGCCCATTGATCTGCCACATAGAAGTTACTTGACACAGCATAATATCTCCCTCCTAATGATATTATTAATAAACCTCAATGATTATAGCACTTTATGGCAAAATAAAGCACCTAATTAAAAATATTGACGTTTTTTTTATTTGCAGAAAATGCTGATCAATCGTTTTTTACAGAACCTTCTCCAAGAGACAGAAGCGTTTGGGAATTCCTATATCCTCATAGAGAATCTCCACGGTGTCCACGTGCTGAAATCCCAAAGGAGCGTATAACCTGAGTGGATCCTCATAACCCTCCAGCACATCCAGCCGCAAGGATTTCTGACCTGTAGCTTTGCCCTGCTCAATGACGCAGTTCATCAGCTGCCTGGCGTAACCCCGGCCGCTGTATTCAGGAAGTACCCGAAGAGCATGCAGGACCAAAAACTCATCTTTGGCAGCATCCACCAGCCATTTGGCATGCATATAAGAATCATCACATTCATGATCAGCCATCATGGCTGCCACTATTTTGTTATCTTCTATACCAATATATTGATAACCACCCTTGATGGCTTTCAGCATCATTTGGTCCGATGGAAAATAAGGATTTTCCTCATGATAATTATGATGTCTTTTGGTAATGACTTCATTCATGATAATGTAGAAACTTCTCAGTTCCTCAAAATCATTTTCATCTGCTGATCTGATATCCATAGGCAGATTATCTTTCCTGAATCAATTTGCCTGTCATGTGCTCGATTTCAATCTCAAACATCAGTGCAATTTCGCCGGCTTCAGCGATTGCTTCATCCACAGTTGCCTCATCCGGATAATACTTCATGGCAAATATTTTCATTACAGCCATCTTTTTGGAAGGATCTTCTATCTTACGGCAGCGACCGAAAATGACGACACTCTGCAGGTAAGGTGCCCATGCCTCATCCTTGATACATTCATTGCCATAGACAGTGAAACAGACCTTATCATCGGCTTTCAAGGCATCGGCTTTATGACCCACCTGAGAACTGTGGAAATAGACTCTCTGACTTTCCGGATCATAATAATAATTGACAGGGATGGCATAAGGATAGCCATCATCACCATTAACAGCCAAAGTAGCTCTGCGCTCATTGACAAGAAGAGCGGTCATCTCTTCAGAACTGATTGCCTTGAACTGTCTTCGCATTTTTCTAAACATAACATTTTCCTTTGTCATTATTTTTCCTGAATCTCTTTACCAGTCATGTCTCAATTTCAATTGAATACACCTGAGCACCTTTTCCGTACTTGGCCATGGTTTCATCGGCTTCGCCTTCGTCGATAAAATATTTCATAGCCAATTGTTTCAATCTTGCCATGGCCTCTGTGCGATCTTGGATGGGACGACAACGACCAAAAGCAATCACGCTCTGCATATAAGGTGCCCACTCCAGATCCTTGATGGTTTCATTGCCATAAACAGTGAAACAAACCTTATCACAACGTTTTAAGGCCTCGGCTTTGTATCCGGCAAATGCCCCATGAAAATAGATGGTCTGATTGTCGGGATCGTAAAAATAACTCACCGGAACGCCGTAAGGGTATTCGTCATCACCATTAACTGAGAGAACGCCTCTCCGTTCCTCAACCAGAAGCTTAGTAATCTGGTCAGGGGTAATTTCCTTTTTCTTACTTCTCATGGATCTGAACATATACATTCCTCCTGCTGACATAATGGCAATACTGAACTGTATGCTGATACATCTTAAAGCCTCCTTGATGTGACAGCTCGAAATTAAACCAATAACTGGTACAACAGCGTCATCAACGGCATAGTAGCCATACACAGGCAAATGGTCATGATATTGATACTGCCTGCCAGTATTTCTTCCTTATGCATAATGTTGGCCAGCTGGCTTACCGTGGATGCGGATGGAGTTGCCACTGCCAGGAAGGATACAAACAGGATATTCTTAGCATCCGGTGAGATCATGCTGATATGACACAACTTCAGCAACAGGATGTAGACCATGGGGCACAAAAACAGACGGGCAATGGTTACAAGCCAGGTCTGCTTATCCAGAAATACTTCCTTGAGGCTGGCTGTGGAAATGACGATGCCGATAACAATCATGCTGGCAGGACCTACGCAGTCACCCACGCGGCTTACAGCAGAGCCCAGGAAAGAAGGCAAGGTAATGTTGCCAAAGAACATAATCAGACCCACGGCAATGGCAATCATATTGGGATTTAAGACGATTTTCTTAATGTTCCATTTCTTCTCGCCGCTTATCATCCGTATGCCGTAAGACCATACCAGGATATTTTGGACGATGATGTAACTGCTGCAGTAGAGGACATATTCTTTACCCAGCATATATCCCACGATAGGCACCAGCAGGTTGCCGCAATTGGTGTAGATAATAGATGCCTCTGCGATTACTTTCAAGGAAAATGCTTTGCACACCAACTTGGCAACCAAGATCAGAACCACATGAATGAGTGCTGCAGCCACCAGAGAAAGCAAAAAGCCATATACTTTTTCCTTAGAAAATTCTATCTGAAAGGCATCGATCAGCATACAAGGTGCGATAATATACAGCACGGCTTTGGCAAGCTGAGCGCTGGTCTCCATGTCAACCAACTTGGCCTTGCCTGCCACAAAGCCCATGACAATCATCACCGCAATGACGATGATCTGCTGACCTAATAACAAACTTAAATCCATTTTATTTTATAAAGACTTTCCCAGCTGAATCAGTTCCTCAACTGTTGCGGCATCATTTCTGATGTCATCCTTACCTGAAGCATAGAAGGGTTTGAAGAAAAGCATATCCCAGCTGAGATACTCTTCGATACATTCAAACTGCTTCTTGATCAGCTGGTACTGAACGGCATCAACCGGTGAACCGCCGGGAACAAGGACACCAATCTTCTTACCTTTAAGCTGAGCGCCTCTGCAATAGCACTTGTCCATGATGAGCTTGGTCTGAGCAGTCATACCCCACCAGTAAACCGGTGTTGCAAAGACGATCAGGTCAGCAGCCACCAGCTTGTCGATGGTAGCATTGGTATCATCGGTATGGACACAGCCCTTATGACATTCACAGGCACCACAACCCATGCAGAACCCGATATTTAATTTGTCGGCCTGGATAACTTCGATCTCATGCTTCTCTTCGGCACCCTTAGAAAATGCTTCGATAGCTGCCAGGGTGTTGCCCTTTCTAACACTGCCGTTAATAATAACGATCTTCATATACTTATATCTCCTTCAAATTTTTTTATCTGAGTTGCTTGCCATATACTAAATCAAACCTCTGCGTCGTGACCTGCCACCACATCTTCAATGGCTTCGATGAGCTGGGCGTATCCGGTGCAGCGGCAGAGGTTGCCGGAG
>JAGHUB010000174.1 GCA_018065025.1 Candidatus Equihabitans merdae | reverse complement strand
TTGAAACCAACTTAACAGTCTCATAGACCCGAGGTTCCAGATGGTACTTAGTAACCAGTTCGCGACCACCGTCTGTAAAGGGATAATCTTCAATCAGATCGTGGCACAAAGCCGATGCCAGAAGAATATCCTCTTCTTCATTAGTTAAAGGCATGTGCAGATCGGCCAGCATCTTGCAGACCTGAAGGCAATGAATGACGTAAGGCAGACGATATGTCTCGCCGCCCTTCTTAATAGTAGACTTACGATAGGTATCATTATGAAGACCTCTGGCCAGAGGCAGGGCGATGGCAGTATTTCTAAGCTTATTGAAGAATCCATAGAACTCCAGGTATTCATAGGAGGCATGGATCATCCACATCTCATTTTCGTTGTAAGCCAGAATCCGGGGATCGATAGTGGAAAGCACCTTCTCGATCTCAGCTCTGAACGCTATTCTATCTTTCAAAGTTACGACCTCCGCGTCGTAGATTGGGGTAAAAATCGGGGGTGCATGTCATGCACCCCCGTGGCAGATCTATCAGATTTCGAACAGATCGGCAAATGCTTTCAGAGCGCCGTCTGTCTCGTGAGCCAGAACTTTCTTGGCCAGAACTTTACCCAGCTGTACGCCTTCCTGGTCGAAGCTGTTCAGGTTCCATGTGAAGCCCTGGAACATAACCTTATTTTCAAAATGAGCCAGGATAGCACCAACGGCTTCCGGTGTCAGCTGATCGCCAACCAGGATGCTGGAGGGTCTGTTGCCGGCGAAATATTTGTTCATGTTGTCATCGTCTTTACCGCAGGCGAAGGCCATGATCTGAGCTACAACGTTAGCGCAGAGTTTCTTCTGGCTTGTGGAACCCTGGATCACAACGTCATTGCCCATCTGGCTGTTCTTGAAGCCCATGAACTGAATGGGTGTGATATCAGTGCCCTGATGAAGCAGCTGATAGAAGGAGTGCTGACCGTTTGTACCGGGTTCACCGAAGATAACCGGACCGGTGACATAGTTGATGGGTTCGCCGAAACGGTTGACGCTCTTACCGTTGGATTCCATATCCATCTGCTGCAGATGAGCCGGGAAGCGGGACAGAGCCTGTGAATAAGGCAGAACAGCTGTGGCCTTGTAGCCAAGAACGTTGCGTTCATAAACACCAATCAGAGCATCCAGCATAGAGGGATTCTTGCGGATATCTGTGTTTGTAGCGTTCTTATCTTCAGCTGCGGCACCTTCCAGGATACGGGCATAAACTTCCGGACCAAAGGCCAGAGACAGGATAACACCACCAACGCAGGCAGATGAAGAATAACGACCACCGATGTAATCATCCATGAAGAAGGCAGCCATATAACCATCGTTAGAGGCCAGGGGAGATGTAGCACTGGTAACAGCTACCATATGGTTAGCGGGATTAAGACCGGCTTTTTCGATGGCATCTTTAACGAAGGATTCGTTTGTCAGAGTTTCCAGTGTTGTACCGGATTTGGATACCAGTACGAAGAGAGAATGGGCAACATCCAGATCATGCAGAACAGCTGAAGCGTCATCCGGGTCAACGTTGCTGATGAACTTGGCTTCCATCTTCAGTGTGTTGTTGGCCTTAGCCCAGTTTTCAAGAACGATATAGAGAGCTCTGGGACCCAGGTCACTGCCGCCGATACCGATCTGAACAACTGTGGTGTATTTTTCACCGGCAGCGTTTGTGATCTCACCGCTGTGAACCTTCTTGGCAAATTCGTAGGCTTTGTTCTGTTCGCCAACATAGAATTCGCGCTTATTTTCACCATCAGCGATAACATCTTCGCCCAGCTGACCACGGCAGAGCTGATGCAGAACCAGTCTCTTTTCACCGGTATTGATGACATCACCGTTGTAGAGTAATTCATATTTTTCAAGAAGCTGCTGTTCTTTGGCCATCTCACCAAGCAGATCGATGATCTCATCGTTTACCTGCTTAGCAGCGTAGTTGAAAGCCAGACCTGAGGACATGGGAACGCTGTAGTTAGCAACACGCTGCGCACCATTTTCACCGGCCATAACTTCTTTCAGATCAACTTTGGCAGCCTGTTCCAGCTTCTTACCTGTTTCTAATTCATCATAATTCTTCCACTGAACCATAATAAACTCTCCCTTAACTTTAGTTATTTCTTTTCCTTAACCAGTTGCAAA
>JAGHUB010000001.1 GCA_018065025.1 Candidatus Equihabitans merdae | reverse complement strand
CCTTGGTACCCGTTGTACCGTATTCATGAACTCCAAGGTTAAGCAGGCTCAGAAGGAAGGAGCTACCGTAGCCGACATCTCTGCCGGTTTGGCCTATTCCGTTATTAAAAATGCTCTCTACAAGGTTATCAAGGTATCAGATGCTACTGAACTTGGTAAAAACATCGTTGTACAGGGTGGTACTTTCTATAACGACGCCGTTCTTCGAAGCTTCGAGCGTATTGCTAATTGTGAGGTCATCCGTCCGGATATCGCCGGTATCATGGGTGCTTTCGGTGCTGCTCTCATCGCTCGTGAGCGTTATGACGAATCACGTCCTACAACCATGTTGTCCCTTAAGGAGATCAACGCTTTCGAATACACCACATCCATGACACGCTGCAATGGCTGCACTAACCACTGCCGTCTGACCATCAATAAGTTCTCAGGCGGTCGTCGTTATATCTCCGGCAACCGTTGCGAAAAGGGTATCGGTCAGGTTAAGAACAAGGATAACCTGCCTAACCTCTTCGAATACAAAAATCAGCGTATCTTTGGCTACGAACCCCTTTCTGAAGAAGAAGCAGTTCGCGGCAAGATCGGTATTCCCCGTGTCCTTAACATGTTCGAGAACTATCCCTTCTGGTTCACTTTCTTCACCAAGCTGAAGTATCAGGTGGTGCTTTCTCCGGAATCTTCCAGAAAGGTATATGAACTGGGCATCGAATCCATTCCCAGTGAATCTGAGTGTTACCCGGCGAAACTGGCTCATGGTCACGTAGAATGGCTTTTACAGCATGGCGTAAAGACCATTTTCTATCCCTGTGTTCCCTTTGAACGCTGCGAATTTGAAGGTGCTCAGAACCATTACAATTGCCCCATCGTTACTTCTTATGCGGAAAATATTAAGAACAACGTTGAGACCTTAAGAGATCCTTCTATCAACTTCATGAACCCCTTCCTGGCATTTACCAACGAAGACACCATCGTCAATCGTATGCCTGCTATCTTCCCGGAGATTCCGGCCAGAGAAGTCAAAGCTGCCGCACACGATGCATGGGTTGAGATGGCAGCAGCTCGTGAAGACATCAAGAAGAAGGGTGAAGAGACTCTCAAATATCTGGAAGAAACAGGCCGCCACGGTATTGTTCTGGCCGGTCGTCCCTACCATATCGATCCCGAGATCAATCACGGTATCCCTGAACTGATCAATTCCTATGGTATGGCTGTTCTGACAGAAGACTCAATCTCCCACCTGGCCCCCATTGAACGTCCCTTACGTGTCAACGACCAGTGGATGTACCATACTCGTCTCTATGCTGCAGCTAACTATATTAAAACCGTTGATAACCTGGATATGATCCAGCTCAACTCCTTTGGCTGCGGTCTGGATGCTGTTACCACAGATGAAGTTCAGGAGATCCTGTCCAGAAGCGGCAAGATCTATACCTGCCTGAAGATCGACGAAGTCAACAACCTGGGTGCTGCCCGTATTCGTGTACGTTCTCTTATCGCCGCTATTCGCGTCCGTAAGATGGAAAATAAAGAACGTACTATCGTCAGTTCCGCCTTTGATCGTGCCATCTTTACAGAAGAGATGAAGGGGCGCTACACCATCCTGTCACCTCAGATGTCCCCCATCCATTTCAATCTGGTTGGTCCGGCTTTCAATGCTGAGGGTTACAACGTGGTCATGCTGCCAGACCAGGACAAGAAGGCTGTTGACCTTGGTCTTAAGTATGTTAACAACGATGCCTGCTATCCTTCCCTTCTGACGGTTGGTCAGCTCATGCAGGCTCTAGAATCCGGTAAATACGATACCCATCGCACAGCCGTTGTTATGACACAGACCGGCGGTGGCTGTCGTGCTTCCAACTACATTGGTTTCATTAAGCGTGCTCTTAGAAAAGCCGGTATGGGATATGTTCCTATTATTTCCCTGAACCTGGTTGGTCTGGAGAAGCAGCCCGGCTTTAAACTGACCAAAAATGTGGCTATCCGCGGCGCCTATGCTGTTATCCTGGGCGATGTCCTCATGAAATGTCTCTACCGCATGAGACCTTATGAGAAGGTCAAAGGTTCTGCCGATAAGATGCATCGCAAATGGGAAAAATACTGCATCAACTTTGTCAGCGGCAGAGATCTGAGCTTTAAAAAGTTTAACCAGATCTGTAAGTCTATCATCAGAGACTTTGACAATCTGCCCATTACAGACGAGGTTAAGCCCCGGGTCGGTATCGTTGGTGAGATTCTGGTTAAGTTCTCTCCGGCCGCCAATAACCATCTGGTTGAATT
>JAGHUB010000166.1 GCA_018065025.1 Candidatus Equihabitans merdae | reverse complement strand
CCGCTATGAAAGTTCTTCTTGAACTGGTATAATTTACAAACTTACATTTTAAAAAATCTAACGCACATTAAAACCCTGCACATCACGTGCAGGGTTTTTTTTATGCACATATTCCGATCTGTGATGAGAGACCATGTCATTACAATAAAGCGGAAGCATTATTTCTTAAGCTCATTTTGACGAATATGCGGATATTCCGGCCTTATCCACATAGTGGGTAGTCATTCAAGAGGCAGCCATAAGATATAATTGTAAATGAAACTAATTTGTAGGTTGACAATATAAACTTAGCAGAGTACAATTCACAAGGATTTGAAAAATGAATGACAAACATGGGAGGTACTATGACAGCGACTGCAAATAAAACAAGAGATATTGTACTGTGTGGATTATTTACTGCATTAATTGCAATAGGGGCATTTATCAAGATTCCCATTCCGGTATGTCCCTTCACTTTACAATTCTTCTTTACCACCATGGCAGGCATTATCCTGGGTGGCAGAAGAGGGGCTATCAGTGTTCTGATCTACACCATCCTTGGTTTAGCCGGCCTTCCCATTTTTGCCGAAGGCGGCGGCCTCTGGTACGTCCTGAAGCCCACATTTGGCTATATGATCGGCTTTATCCTTGGCAGCTACCTTACCGGTAAGCTGACCGAAAGATACGGCTATGATGTCAAACACGTGTTTGCAGCATCATTTGCCGGCCTTCTGGTGGTTTATGCAGTGGGCATGATCTATTACTACATACTCGGCAACTTTGTGATCAATGCACCTATCGGTATCTGGGCATTATTTTTATATTGTTTCCTCCTGGCTGTGCCCGGGGATATTCTGCTGTGTATCCTGTCCGCCATTTCCGCTAAGAGGATCATAAGAGCATTAAGAGGGATGAATTAATATGAGTTTGATCGATACATTAAAAGAAAAAGCATTATCCGGCCAGTTGATTACAAAAGAAGAAGCCATGTCCCTTTGGGAAATGCCTCTGGAGGAGCTTTGTCAGGCTGCTGACGAGATTCGTGCCCAGAGAAGCGGCAAGGGATTCGATATCTGCACCATCATTAACGGAAAATGTGGAAAATGTTCCGAAGACTGCAAGTATTGTGCACAGAGTGCTCATTACAGCACCGGTTTGACTGAGAGTTATCCACTTTTAGACACCGATGCCTTGCTTGAAGGTGCCAGATACAACGCTGAACGAGGCGTTCTCAGATATTCCATCGTTACCTCAGGCAAAAGACTTAATTCCGCAGAAGTGGATAAGCTGTGCGAGAGTATCAAGGAGATCAAGAAGCAGGTGGATATTGAAATCTGCGTTTCTCTTGGTCTTCTGGGCAAAGAGGACTTCGCTAAGCTCTATGAGGCCGGTGTAACCAGAGTACATTGTAATCTGGAAAGCTCAGAGCGTTATTTCAAAGAAGTCTGCACAACTCATACCTATCAGGAAAAGATCGATTCCCTGAAAGCTGCTAATGCTGCCGGCTTGTCTATCTGCTCCGGCGGCATCATGGGCCTTGGTGAGACCTATGAAGACCGTATCGATATGGTGCTGACAGCCAGAGATCTTGGTGTCAAATACATTCCGGTAAACTTCCTGAATCCCATTCCTGGCACACCATTTGGCAGCAACAAGCCCCTGACTAATGATGAAGCCAGAAGATGCGTAGCCGTATTCCGTTTCCTGATTCCGGATGCTTCCATTCGGCTGGCAGGGGGCAGAGGTCTTCTGGGAGATAAAGGCGAAGGCTGCTTCACAAGCGGTGCTAACGCCGCTATCTCAGGTGATATGCTGACCACAGCAGGTATCACTATTGAGACAGACATGCAGCTTCTGGACAAGCTGGGTTATGTGCCGGCCCTGTGTAATGATTGATACAGATACAATGTCAGGCACGAAAAAAGAAAAAGTTGAAACAGAAAGATAGTAGAAGATGGCAAAGGGATTATTCATCACCGGAACCGGTACGGATGTAGGGAAAACCTACGTCACAGGCCTTCTGGTTAAGAAATTAAATGATATGAAAATGAAGGCAGCCTATTATAAGACAGCCATGAGCGGCAATGTAAGAGACGCAGAGGGTAAGTTGATTCCCGGGGATGCGTTAGCCGTCAAGACGGTTTCAGGCATCTCACAGGACACAGACAGCATGTGTCCCTATGTGTATGAAACCGCTGTATCACCTCACTTGGCTTCTAGACTGGAAGGCAATCCGGTAGAAATGCAGAAGGTGTTGGAAGGCTTCGAAGCTTTGAAGAAGGATTATGACTACATAACCGCAGAAGGCAGCGGCGGCATCTTATGTCCTATCTGCTTTGATGAAGCTAAGATTCAGCTGGAAGATGTGATCAAGGCCATGAACCTGCCTTGTCTGATGATTGCTGATGCCGGTCTTGGTACCATCAATAGCGTTGTTCTGACCTATGAGTATATGAAGCAGAAGGGCCTGGAGTGCAAGGGGATTATCTTCAATCACTGCCATCCCGGGGATGTGTGCGAAGAAGACAACCGCTTTATGTGCGAATACATGACCGGACTTAAGGTGGTAGCCTTTGTAAAAGACGGCGATACAGACCTTAACATAGATGAAGAGACTTTGCTGGGGCTCTTCCGGGAAATATAAGAAATTAAAAGAAAACCTTTGTTGTTAAGTAGATTAGAGGTATACAGATGATCTGGTATCCATACGCACAGATGAAGACAATGAAAGATCCCTATAAGATCATTGATGCAGAAGGGGTCTACCTTTATACAGAAGATCAGAAACTGATTGACTCCGTTTCTTCCTGGTGGTGCATGATCCACGGTTACAAACATCCGGAGCTCACAGAGGCTATCAAGCAGCAGGCTGATCAATTTGCTCATGTTATGCTGGGTGGTCTGACCCACGAACCGGTAGAGAAGCTGGCCAACAAGCTGAGAGAATTCCTTCCCGGGGATCTGGACTACTGTTTCTTCTCAGATTCCGGCAGCGTTGGTGTGGAAGTTGCCCTGAAGATGGCACTTCAATACTATGTCAACAAGGGAGAATGGCAGCGGACTAAGGTCCTTTCTCTTACCCATGCCTATCACGGAGACACTTTCAAAACCATGGAAGTGGGGGATGACGAGGACTATCATTTCATTCTGGAAGCCTATGGCGAGAAGAAATACGCCATCCATGTGGATACCAACATCCCAGCATTGGAAGAAGCATTTGCCAAATATGGCCATGAGTTGAATGCTTTTATCGTGGAGCCTCTTCTCCAGGGTGCCGGGGGCATGCGCATGTATGACATTTCCTTCCTGCAGCGTGCCCGGGAGCTTTGCAATGAGTACGATGTGCTGCTGATCTTTGATGAAGTAGCCACCGGCTTTGGCAGAACCGGCAACCGCTTTGTTGCAGACCTGGTCCTGCCGGATATCCTGGTGCTGGGCAAGGCTCTGACAGCAGGTTATATCGGACATGCCTGCACTGTAGCCAATCACAAGGTTTATGAGGGCTTCTACAGTGACGACCCGGACAAGGCCTTGATGCATGGACCTACCTTTATGGGAAATGCTCTGGCTTGCGCAGTTGCCTTAAAGGGCATCGAAATCTTCGAACGGGAAAACTACATGGAGAAGATCCGGAAGATCGAAGAAATCTCCATCCGGGAAATGAGTGGCTTCTCTCATCCCAAAATCAAAGAAGTCCGCATCATGGGTGCCTGCACCTGTGTGGAAGTCTACGACCCGGCAGACCTTGAGGGATTCCAGCAGTTCGCCTATGAGCGAGGTGTCTTCTCCAGACCCTTCTTGTCCTATATGTATTCCATGGTTCCTTACATCATCGAAGAAGATCAGCTGGTGCAGATCTTCGATATCATGAAGGCTTGGTTTGCAGATTGAAAGAATTGAATAATCGTATGATTTCACAAATGCAGTCACGAGCATCTGATCTTCGGTCAGGTGCTCGTTTGCTGTTCGGCTCGCGCGGCTATTAAGTCGCCATTCGCACAAACTCGCTTCGCTCAGACAGTGTGCTCGGTGGCGGTGCCAGCGCAAACCTCACATCATCGTCAATCAAAAATTGCCGCTGATTAACGCAAGCCTCGCAATTCCCTCAGATTCAGATGCAGTGCCTGCATTTTGCTCAAATATCATGGCGTCACGTGCTTCCGGTCTTCGGTCAGATGCTGTAACCCCTTCGATTATTTACCCACCCATCTACATTTGCAATATATCTACACTTCCGATAAAATAAAACAGAATATAGTTAAGATTTCTATACTTGGAGATTTGGATATGAGTAATGACACCAATTTGACACAGGAACAGGTAGAGAAACGCCGCGGCGTTCTGGTCATCTTCGTTAATGGTCAGGAAATGCAGGAGATTCCCCTGACTGAAGATGCCTACACCATCGGCAGCCTTGAAGGAGATACAGCCAATATCAAGATAGATTCTTCTTTACTTAATCCTGTCCACGCTATGATCGTGGACGTGGAAGACGGTCATGAATTTGATTGTATTTCCCGTGAAGGCACTACCTTTATCAATAATGATGCCTTCGGTTCAGAAGCTTTGGACGGCCAGCATACCGTACCTCTCCAGGAAGGCGATATCATCCGCGTCAATTTGATTACTCCGGATGGCGAAACACATCCCGATGCAATTACCATGATCTATCATCGTCGTAAGGATATTCGATCCAATTGGAAGACCATGGATTTATCCGGTGAGAAGACCTACCACATCAGCCGTAATGAAGAGCTGAAGGGTCTTCGTTCTGATGAAGTTACAGAAGAGATCGCTGAGCTGTCAGGCCGCCATGCCACGCTGGCAAAACGTGACGGTGTCTGGATGGTAGAAGATAATAATACCAAGTTTGGTGTCTATGTTAACCAGCAGCGTATTGAAGACAAACAGTCTCTCAAACCCATGGATGTTATCCGTATCGGTGATACTCTTTTCCTTTTCCAGGATGGCAAGCTCTATTACAACCATCGTGATGTAGCTAAGAATCTGCTGCAGATCAACATCGAAGAGCGCAGTGTCTGGAACCTCTTCAAGAAGAAAGTGCTGCTGTCCGACATCAAGCTCAGTATTCAGCCCGGTGAAATGGTTCTGATCCTGGGTGGCTCCGGTGCCGGTAAGACTACCTTCGTCAATGCCGTTATGGGCTATGAGAAGGCCAAAGGTCAGATTCTGGAAGGTGATATCGACATCTATAAGAACTACAATCAGATGAAGTACAACATCGCCTTTGTACCCCAGCAAGATCTGCTGCGTATGGAAGATACCGTTATCGGCACCATGGAAAATGCTGCTGAGATGAAGCTGCCTCGCTCAGTAAAATCTGCAGAACGTAAAGCCCGTGTGGATGCCGTTCTTGAAACACTGGGTCTGGAACGTGAGAAGAATACCAAAGTATCCAAGCTATCAGGTGGTCAGAGAAAACGTCTCAGCATCGCTGTTGAATTCATTTCCGATCCTACCTTGTTCTTCCTGGATGAGCCGGATTCCGGTCTGGACGGCGTTATGGCCCGTTCTCTCATGGAGAAGCTTCGCGACATTTCTGACCAGAATACTATCGTTATGGTTATCACACATCAGCCGGATCGTGTAGAAGATCTTTTCGATAAGATCATCGTTCTGGCCAAGAGCCCCAAGGACAATGTTGGTCATATGGCTTTCTTCGGTACTATCGAAGAGTCTATGGAGTTCTTTGATACCGATACCATCGAAGGCATCGTTAAGCGCATCAACCGCCCGGATGAAGGCGGTGAAGGTCGTGCCGATGAGTTTATTGAGAAATACAGAAAGATAGAGGAGAAGGGCAATGAATAATCGTCGCGGTCGAATCGGTCAGACCTTTGTTTATTTTGAGAAGTTCCTGCGTATCTTCTTCTATGAAAAAGGCTGGAAAAATATTATCTTCGCAGGTGTCATTTCCCTGCTGATCGCCTTTGTTATCGGCAACAACATGTTCTATAACAAAGAAAACCTGACAGGCTACTCATTTACCATGATCTCAGCCTGTATCTGGATCGGCATCTTTAACTCTATCCAGAACATCTGTAAAGAACGTGCCATCATCAAACGTGAGCATCGTTCAGGTCTCCATATTACATCCTACATGGCAGCCCACATGCTCTTCCAGGCTCTGCTTTGTCTTGTGGAAATGATTGTCTTTGTAGTCTGCTGCAGCATAGCCATTGATTTCCCGGACACTTGCGTAGGCCTTGTTACCGGCAACTTTATCGTTGACTTCTGTATCACTATTTTCCTGTGCATCTACGCTGCCGATGTGCTGGCCCTGTGTGTATCCGCCATCGTTAAGGATCCCAAGACAGCTATGACAGTGATGCCATTCCTGTTGATCTTCCAGCTGATCTTCTCTGGTTCCATGCTGAATCTGGCAGGTCCTGTTGAGAAGGTAACCAATGCCACCATCAGCCGTTGGGGCATCACAGCCATCTGTGCTGAGTCCAATTACAACGAACTCCAGGCATCTACCGGTATCGTCATGGAGCGCATGCTTAAGAATGCCGACTCTTATAAAGAGCTTCGTGCACAAATGGTAGCCCTCGAAGGCGAGAAAGTGGTTAAAGAAAAAGAAAAGGAGATGTTTGCTGAGTTCGAAGAATATCTGAAGACCCAGACTATTAAAGAAAGATTTGATGCCATCGTAGACAATGTCATCCGCTGTTGGGTCCTTCTGGCAGTCTTCGCCTTGCTTTACGGCTTCGTAGGTATTCTGTTCCTGAAGCGAATTGATAAGGATAAACGATAGAGCGTTAGCTCATTCCCCGCTAAAACAATAAGATAGCCCTCATCATCAATAATGATGGTGAGGGCATTTGTGTATACGCTGAGCCAAGTACCTGCGGGAAAGAAAATCATTCGAAAAATGCCAAAGATGTCTGAGGTTTATGCCGCGAAGTTGCGTTGAGGAGCCTGCATGATTCCGCAAGCAGGCAGTTCGCCAAAGGAGCCCGAAAATCCACCCCGCAGGGGTTAGTTGAGGGGGACGACGCGTGCCTGCGACGGAACATGCATCGGCTCCTCATTATAAATACATGGTATTAATTCAATACAAAGTAAATCACAAAGATAACAGCCAGAATAACCGATGCAGGAGTCAGATCCTTCCACTTGCGGGCAGCAATCTTGCAGATTACATAGGAGATAAAGCCGGCGCCGATGCCTGTAGTGATAGAGTAGGCAAAAGGCATCACCACAGCAGTGATCAGAGCGGGAATGGTGTCATCCATGGCATCGAAACGGATCTTCTTGAAGTCCATCATGAGGTAGATACCTACCATAATAAGAGCCGGGGCCGTTACTGCTGAATTAAAGAGAGCAGTTACCGGGGAGAAGAAGACTGCCAGCATGAAACAGATAGCTGTTGTCATGGCTGTCAGACCGGTACGGCCCCCGGCTTCTACACCGGATGCAGATTCTGCATACACGGTTACAGTGGAAGTACCGCAAAGGGCACCGATCAAAGTGGCACCTGCATCAGCTGCCAGGATGCGATCCAGGCGAGCACTGCGGTAGTCTTTATCAAAATCCTCGGTTCTGGATAAGGTTCCAATCAAGAAGCCGAGAGTATCAAACATATCCACAATAGTCATGGAAATGATAACAGCCACCAGCATGGGAATAAGGGCGGCGCCTCCGGAAAACAGACCGGAGAAATCCAGTTTAAAAGCCACGTCTCCCAAAGCTGTGGGCAGAGCAAATGGACTGCCGTTTAAGCCGGTCTGACCGGTGGCCCAGGCAAATGCAGCTGTAATAAGCATGCCGATGATCAGGCTGCCCTTAACCTTCAGAACAGTCAGCACCATGATAATGGCCAGACCAATCAGGGCTGTGATGACGGGAAGACTCTTAAGATTACCCAAAGCCGGGAAGCCTGCAGTCATTTCCACGATGCCGGCATCCAGCAAGCCGATCAGGAGAATAAAGAGACCGATACCTGCAGTGATGGCATGACGCATATTTTCCGGAATAAAACCAACAGCTTTTTTACCGGCAATCAGGGCGATGATCAGGAAGATCAGACCGGAGATAAAGGTCAGGGCCAGGGCCTGCTGCCAGGTGTAACCATAAGTAAAGCACAGAGTGTATGTGAAATAAGCATTCATGCCCATGCCGGAAGCCATGGCGAAGGGGCGATTACTGAGAAATGCGGACAGAAGTGTGCCAAGGGCGGCGGACAGGCAGGTTGCTGTCAGGACACCGGCAGAGTTCATACCTGTCTCCGACAGAAAAACCGGATTGAGGAAAATAATGTAGGCCATGGCAGCAAAGGTAGTAAGACCGGCCCTCACTTCAGTAGCCACAGTGGTGTTGTTTTGTTTCAGGCGAAAGATTTTTTCCATAGAATGCCCTTCCTTTCAAAAAAAATACACGCTGGGATGAATACACTTTAGCATCATGTATTCTCTCGCGTGTTCTTCAACTTTTCGGACGGTATTCTGGCTTAAGCGTCGTCGCCGGTATCGCCTTCCCAGGTTGCCCCAGTGACATATTGATACAGACTCTTCTATTACAGCATTGGCGGTGCACAGGATTCTCACCTGTTTTCCTTTAAACCCGGACGGGTTCCGAAAGCATTATTTAATTTCAGGTGGAATATATCATGTCGGCAGGAAGGGTGTCAATGGATTAATTGAAGCTCTGTCTCAAATCTGATAGAATTATCTTTGGTTTTTTTATGGAGGTGCATATATGGAACGTGAAGTTCAGATTCTGGAATTAAAGCAGAATGTCTTTGAGGCCAATAAGGTCAATGCCGATACTGTCCGTGCCGATAGTCAGGCCAAGAAGCAGTTAATGATCAATGTCATGTCATCACCGGGCAGCGGCAAGACTACTACCCTTGTCAGAACCATCAAGGACTTGCAGCCGGATATCCGCGTAGCCGTCATGGAATGCGACATCGATGCCAGCGTGGATGCTGAGACCATCGCCAAGGCCGGGGCCAGATCCATTCAGCTTCATACAGGCGGCATGTGCCATATGGATGCCCAGATGACCCAGCAGGGACTGGACCAGATGGGTACCGATGATCTGGATCTCATTTTTATTGAAAATGTAGGCAACCTGGTATGTCCTGCCGAATTTGATACCGGTGCTGCCCTTAATATCACTATTTTGTCCGTACCGGAAGGTGATGACAAGCCTGCCAAATATCCTCTGGTTTACGAAGTCAGTGACCTGGTATTGATCAACAAGATCGATGCTCTGCCGGTATTCGACTTCCGCAAGGACTATGTGGAAAGCTGCATTCACGAATTGAATCCGGACGCCAAGATCATCTACGTGTCTTCCAAAACAGGCGAAGGCTTTGAAGAATGGACCAACTGGCTCAAAGAAAAAGTGGCCGCTGTCAAAGCCGGCCAGGTTCTTACAGGCCGCATGATTGAAATCCTGGCAGCAGAAGCACATTGATCGGACAAGAAATGAGGAAATTTCCATGAGTGAAGTTAGAGTAGTAGAGATTCATGAAAGCATTTTCAGCCAGAATGA
>JAGHUB010000375.1 GCA_018065025.1 Candidatus Equihabitans merdae | reverse complement strand
TACATGCGTAAACCCAATGCTGCCTTCAATCTGGCTAACTTCATGAGAGCCAACCTTTACACAGCATTTGGCGCTATGAAGATCGGCTGCGATATTCTTCTGAAAGATGAGAAGGTTAAGCTGGATCGTGTTACCGGTCACGGCGGTATCTTTAAGACCAAGGGCGTAGCCCAGAGCTTCATGGCAGCGGCTCTTGAAACTTCTGTTACCGTTCTGGACAATGCCGGCGAAGGCGGCGCCTGGGGTATCGCCCTTCTGGCTGCCTACATGGATGATAAGAAAGAAGGCGAAAGCCTGGGCGATTATCTGGATCAGAGAATCTTCGCTGATGCCGAAGGTACTACCATGGATTGTGATCCTGCCGATGTTGAAGGTTTCGCCGCATTTATGGAAGGCTATAAGGCCGGTCTGGCTGTCGAAAAAGCAGCGGTGGAGAATTATTAAAGATTATGAAAGCAGCTGTATTTTTTGATATTGATAATACTCTTCTGGCCGGTTATTCCTTTATTCCGGAAAGTACCATTCAGGGCATTCGAGAGCTTAGGGCCAATGGCCACTATGCTTTCATCTGCACCGGCCGTTCCAGAGCATTTGTCCGGAATCCTCAGATCATTGACATAGGCTTTGACGGGGTAGTAGCCGGCTGCGGTACCCATGTAGAGTTTCAGGACAAGATGGTCTATGAGTTTCTCATGCCTCAGGAACAGGTGGCAGACTGCATGAGGATCATTCGGGAGGTAGGTTTCCGTCCCATCCTGGAAGGTCCTGATGCTCTTTACTTCGATTATCCTGATTTTGATGAAAATGATGGCTTCGGCAATCGTCTTCGTGCAGATAAGTCCTTGAAGCTGGAAGAGATCCACGATCACGTGGGACCCTGGCGTGTCAATAAAATCTCCTGCGCAACAGAGGTGGATGAGGATAAATACCGTCAGGGTATGGAAGGACTTGGTCAATACTTCGATGCCTGCATTCACAACCCGACAGTTGTGGAATATGTGCCTAAGAATCATTCCAAGGCCACCGGTATTGAAGAGGTCTGCAAGTATCTTGGCATTCCCCGGGAAAACACCTATGCTTTCGGGGACAGCGTCAACGACTTGGAGATGCTTAAGTACGCCGGTACAGGTATTTGTATGGGAAATGGCACGGAGGAGGCTAAGGCAGCTTCAGACTATGTCACCGCGGAACTCATGGATGACGGCATCTACAAAGGACTGAAGCACTTCGGTTTGATATGAAGAAAAAACGAGACGTAATTCTTAGTATCACTATCTTGCCACTGTGTCTGGCGGCAATGCTTGTGATCATATGGCTGATCTACACCGGACAATTTTCTTTCTCATTGGGAGAAGCCGGTGGATTCCTGATCAGTCTGGTCAATCATGTCAGCATTTTCAATGTCTATGTCTGGGTCATTAATGTGCTTGGCCTTATCCTGTTTGGCATCGATAAAGGACAGGCGGTGAAAGGCGGGGGCCGGGTAAGTATATTTGCACTGTTTTTATGTGGTCTTGCAGGGGGAAGCCTTGGTGAAATCCTGGGCATGTTTATTTTCCGGCATAAGACCAGAAAGCCTTACTTTTACTTTGGCTTGCCTATGATACTGATCTGCCAGGTATTGCTGTATTTTTGTCTGATGACGGTTCTTTGAAGATAGAAAGAATCTGATTTTGACGTTAATAATGAACAGAATAAGACAGTAAAAACTGGGATTATTTCAAGAAGTCAATCCCTGTGAAGAATCGTTTGAAAGTGTTCAGATGCAGAAAGCAGGCATCAAGAGCATGAATGAAATTATCAAGGGCCTTGATTGAGATAAATAGTATGTTGAAAAAGGAATAATATAAGATGAAATATTTGATTAAGGACACCACCAAAGAAGAGCGTGCTCAGATTGTGGCAGAGTCTCTGGGATATAGTGACGTATCCTGTGATGGCTGCTCACCGGGTATCGTTGAGATGTACCAGCCCTATATCGATGGGGTCATGGAACTTAGTGAATGCAATATGGCCTTCAATGCTCGTTATGTGAAAGATATGGAACGTGAAGAGCGTGGCGGCTGCGGTATGGGAGTATTTTTCTGATGTTAGAAGTTAATCATATCCACACCATGAGGTGTGGTCATGCTTCAGGTACAGACCGGGAGCTTATTGAAGCCTGTATGAAGATCGGAGCAAAAAAAATGCTGATATCCGATCATGGACCATTTCCTGATGACTGTTTTCATCACCAGATGAGAATGAAGGAACTGGATGAATATGTCAGCACCTGGACTGATCTGAAGAAAGAATATGCTTCAGACATTGAGATTCACCTTGGTCTGGAAATGGAATATTTTCCAAAATACGATCAGCACTATCGCTATCTGAATTCCATCAAGGAGTTGGATGCCGGCCTGCTTCTGGGTCAGCATATGTTCTTCGACGGCAGCAGATACAGCCTGGATTACACATCTGATGAGTGGGGCAAGAAGGAATGCCAGGGTCTGGGAGATGCCATGGTGGATGGCATCAATTCAGGCTATTTCTCACGAGTTGCCCATCCGGATCGTATCTTCCGTCATCGAAAACCCTGGGATGATCTCTGTGCACGTTACAGCAAGCAGATTATTTATTCAGCTATGGACCGGGGCATGATGCTGGAGAAAAATATTTCTTCCATGAAAATGGGTGTGATCCGTCAGGAATTCTGGGCATTGGTTCCCACCAGCGCTGTGACCTATATTGCAGCGGATGCCCATTGTCTGAGAGATATCATGACTCTTCCCAATATGGTTCGTCGTATTAATGAAATGATTTAAGCATCCTTAGGGGTGCTTTTTTCTTATACAAAATACACAAATCAAGCTGACTCGATTCTGTGAAAAAGATAGTTTTCAAATTGTTTAATAACAAGTACAATAAAAGCACGCGATGCAGAAAATGCACGCACAACAGTTGATCATCGCTTTGGAGTTTTGTCTGGTTTAGAAGAAGTCCAAGCCTAAGCACCACTGTCTTGGAGTTCAATCCGAGACGGTGGTTTTATTTTGTCCTAATCGATAATCAAGTAATTTTAACTATTTTTTGAGAGATAGGGGGAATTCATCTTTGTTTGAGAGATTCAGAACATTTATCAGTGAGGCGGGTGTCATCGTGCCGCAGCATAAAGACACGGCTATGCTGCCAACCGAGAAACTGCCGCTTCCCAAAGAGATCATTTTGCCCATGAGTCAGCACGTAGGTGCTCCTTGCGTACCTTGTGTAGCCAAGGGCGACCACGTGGATGTGGGCACCATGGTTGGTAAGGCACCCACTGCTGTCAGTATGCATATCTATTCCAGCGTCTCTGGTACAGTTAAGGCTGTGGAGCCGCTCTATCAAAATGCCAAGGGTGTTACGGTTGTTCGTGTAGAACCGGATGGAGAACAGACCGTAGATCCGTCAATTAAGCCCCCGGTGGTTACAGACTATCAGAGTTTCATCGATGCTCTGACTATTTCCGGTATCGTTGGTCTTGGCGGCGCGGGCTTCCCCACCGATATTAAGGTAAGTCCCGGCAACCTGCCTGAGATCGAGACCATCCTCATCAATGGTGCTGAATGTGAGCCCTACCTGACCACAGATAATCGTGAGTTCCTGGAACATCCCGATACCATCCTGGCCGGTATCAATGCCATTTTTAAATATCTTGGCGTACCCAAGTGCATCATCTGTATTGAGGAAAATAAACCCCAGGCCATCGCTCTTATGAAAGAGAAGACCAAGGATGATGACCGTATCTCCGTATGTGAACTGGAGTCCCGCTATCCCCAGGGTGCTGAAACCATCATGATCCGCAATGCCACCGGTAAGATCGTAGAACGGGGCAAGCTGCCGGCATCGGTAGGCTGTATTGTAGTCAATGTCACCACGGTTTCTTCCATCGGTAAGTTCCTGCAGACTGGTATGCCTCTTGTCAGCAAGCGTTTGACAGTAGCCGGGGATGCCATCAAGAATCCCAAGAATCTGGAAGTGCCCATCGGTACCAAGATCGAAGACATTTTAGAGTATTGCGGTCTTTCCAAGGAACCCCGCAAGATTCTGCTGGGCGGCCCCATGATGGGTGGTGCTCAGGTAGACATTACATTTCCTATCATCAGACAGAACAACGGCCTCTTAGCCTTCGGGGAAGAAGCTGCTAAGGTTCCCAGGACTACCCGCTGCGTCCGCTGTGGACGATGTGTAAACTCCTGTCCTCTGGGCCTGTCTCCTGTGGATATCCGTCGTGCTTACATGACCTATGATGCACCTAAGTTGAATAATCTGATGGCTGACATGTGCATCGGCTGCGGTTGCTGCAGTTATGTCTGTCCCGCCAAGCTGCCTCTTTCTCAGACAGCTTCGCTGGCCAAAGCCTATCTTAGAAGTAAAGGGGGTAAATAATGGACTATAAAGTTGAACGGCTGCTGGTCAGCCCAACCCCTCATATTCATAGTGTTCTGACGACACGGATGATCATGCTGGATGTTATCATCGCCATGTGTCCGGCACTGATCGCCTCCGTCATCATCTTCGGCCTTCGAGCCCTTCTGGTAGTAGCTGTTACCGTGGCTGCCTGCGTTGGTTTCGAATATCTCTGGAACCGCATCATGCATCAGCCACAGACCATCGGTGATCTGTCCGCTATTATCACCGGTATGCTGCTGGCCTTTAACATGCCGGTGGACATTCCACTTTACATGCCCATCATCGGTTCATTGGCCGCCATTATCATGACCAAGGCTCTCTTTGGTGGCCTGGGTCACAACTTCGCGAACCCGGCCATCGTTGGTCGTATCGTGCTGGCTGTTTCATTCCCGGCTTACATGGCATCCGTTGTCGTTCCCAAAGCCTTCCAGGCCTGCGATGCCATCAGTGCTGCAACTCCTCTGGCCGTTATCGACGAAGAGATTCCTTTCATGGACCTCTTCCTTGGTACTCACGGCGGTATGGTGGGTGAGACTTGTTCCCTGGCACTTCTGATTGGTTTTGGCTGGCTGCTTTACACTCATATCATTGAAGCCACTATTCCTCTGATCTTCGTGGGTGTGGTTGCTGTTATGAGTCTCCTGTGCGGTCACAATCCTATCAATGAGATCTTCTCCGGCGGTCTGCTTCTGGGTGCCATCTTCATGGCCACAGACTACACCACCAGCCCCTTCAATCGTAAGGGCAAGATCATCTTCGCTATCGGCTGTGGTCTTATCACCGCTGTCATTCGTTTCTGGGGAAATATGAACGAAGGCGTCAGCTATTCAATTCTTCTCATGAACCTGCTGGTTCCCTTTATCAATGAGAAGACACGCCGTAAACCGGTAGGAGGTGTGAAAAGATGAGTAGTTCCAAAGAGAAATCCAATATGTGGCAGGATTACCTGCGCCCTATCGTGGTGCTGCTTGTGATCTGCCTGGCGGTGGCTACACTGCTGGCCTTTGTCAACAATATGACGGCACCTCTTATCGCGGAAAATGAAGAGAAGAGTGCCAATGCCGCTTACTTTGAGGCTCTCCCCGAGGCAGATCATTTTACAGAGCTGCCCTGTGATATGGAAAATGTCCTTAAGGTTCTGAAGGCAGATAATGGTGCCGGTTACGTCATTACTGCTCAGGCTAAAGGTTACGGCGGTGCCGTTCCGGCAGCTGTAGCATTTTCCGAAGACGGCAAGATTCTTAATGTCTATATGATGGAAAATGGTGAGACTCCCGGTATGGGTCAGAAGGTAAGAGACCAAGCATTTTCCGGACAGTTTGCCGGCATGGATGCTGCACCCTTTACTATCAGTGATATCGACGCTATCACCGGTGCAACCATCTCATCCAAGGCTTCTGTAGAAGCTATCAACCTGGCTATAGCAGCCTATGACGCTGTGGTGAAAGGAGGTGCCGCATGAGTAAATTAGGTATCGTGCTTAACGGCATCGGTAAAGAAAATCCCGCCCTTCGTCTGGTGCTTGGCACTTGCCCCACATTGGCGGTTACCACACTGGCCATGAATGGTCTGGGCATGGGATTGTCCGCTACATTTGTTCTGATCTGTTCAGGCATGACAGTATCTGCCCTTCGTAAGGTTATTCCCGATAAGGTACGTCTGCCGGCCTACATTACCATCATCGCCACTTTCGTTACGGTGCTGATGATGCTGGTTAAGGCTTATCTGCCCTCCCTCAACAACTCACTGGGTGTTTACCTGCCCCTGATCGTTGTTAACTGTATCATCCTGGGTCGTGCGGAAATGTTTGCTTCTAAAAATGGTATCGTGGATTCGGCACTGGATGGTTTAGGCATGGGTCTTGGTTTCACATTGACCCTGGTGCTGATGGGTTCTGTCCGTGAACTTCTGGGCAGCGGCTCTATCTTCGGCATCAATCTGCGGCTGCCGGTGGAACCCATGATCATGTTCATCACCCCGGCCGGCGGCTTCCTGGTTTTTGGTCTTCTGATGGCATTGGTTGTCTGGATCGAGGAAAAGAATGGTCAGAGAATTGAGCGCAAGGTTGGCTGTGAAGGCTGTCCTTCAGCGGGTATTTGTAATGGAAAGGAGTGTGATAAAGGATGATTGCAGCAAAATTAGCAGCTATCTTCTTCAGCATGATCCTGGTTAATAACTACGTGCTGGTGAAGTTCCTTGGTATCTGTGCATTCCTTGGTGTTTCAAAGAATCTGGACTCTGCAGTCGGTATGTCAGCAGCGGTTACTGCCGTTATGGCTATCGCCACAGCTGTAACATGGCCTATTCAGCAGCTTCTTAATGCAGCAGATCTTGGTTATCTTCAGACCATCATTTTCATTTTGGTTATCGCCGTACTGGTTCAGCTGCTGGAAATGTTCCTGAAGAAATTTGTGCCGAAACTCTATGTTTCACTTGGTATCTACCTGCCTCTGATCACCACAAACTGTGCGGTTCTTGGTGTTACCATCCTCAATATCGAAGAAGGTTACACCTATCTGGAATCCATCGTTTGTGCAGTTGGTGCCGGTGTTGGTTTCCTGCTGGCTATGTTCCTGTTCTGCTATGTCAGACAGAGAGTGGAAGCTGCTCATCCGCCTAAATGCTTTGAGGGTCTGCCCATCACTTTGGTGGCAGCCGCTATCGTAGCCTTGAGCTTCAGCGGTTTCGGCGGCATTATTGAAAACCTGTTTGGTGTATAAAAGGAGGCGTGTATGAATCCTATTTTGACAGCGGCATTGGTAGTAGGAACTATCGGTGTCATCGGCGCCATCCTTTTGGTCGTGGCGTCAAAGATATTTGCCGTAACGGAAAATGAACAGGTCAAAGAAATCCAGATGGTTCTGCCAAATGGTAACTGCGGTGGCTGTGGTTTCGCCGGTTGTGCCGACTATGCCCGTGCTATTGCAGAAGGTGCCCCCGGTAACCTGTGTGCCGTAGGCGGTCAGGCCGTTATGGAGAAGATCTCCGCCATCATGGGTCAGGATCTTGGTAAGGCTAAGCAGTATCGTGCTATGATCTGCTGCCAGGGCGATGAGAATCACACCCAGAAGCGATACGAATATCACGGTCTGGAAACCTGTGCAGCCTGTAATGTTCTTTACAGCGGTCACTCATCTTGTCCCTTTGGCTGTATCGGTTTCGGCGATTGTATGAAGGCCTGTAAGTTCGGCGCCATCTCCATCGTCAACGGCATCGCCAAGATCGATGTTAACAAATGTACCGGCTGCGGTTCCTGTAAAGCAGCCTGCCCCAAAGAAATCATCTTCATGTATGAAGTTACAGATGTTCCCAAGCGTGTCATCATGTGCTCCAACATTAAGAAGGCCCTGGAC
>JAGHUB010000277.1 GCA_018065025.1 Candidatus Equihabitans merdae | reverse complement strand
CACAGGTGTTGAACTGCTGAATGAGGGACACGAATTAGTTGTTTACGATAATCTGTGCAATTCTTAAATGGAATCTATTCGTCGTGTTGAAGAACTGACCGGTAAAACTATTGCATTTTATGAAGGCGATGTGCTGAATGCAGAGGATCTGAAAGCTATGTTTAAAGAGCAGCAGATCGATGCCGTTATTCACTGTGCTGCCTTGAAGGCTGTTGGTGAATCTGTTCAGAAGCCCCTTCTTTATTATCAGAATAATATCATCGGAACTCTGACACTTCTGAATGTCATGCAGGAGATGAATGTTAAGAATATTGTTTTCAGTTCATCAGCCACAGTTTATGGCAATCCGGAAGTGATGCCTATCACCGAGAACTGTCCTAAAGGTCAGTGTACCAATCCTTATGGCTGGACAAAGTCTATGATGGAACAGATGATGTCAGATATGCAGAAAGCTGATCCCACATGGAATGTTGTCCTTCTGCGTTACTTCAATCCTGTAGGTGCTCATAAGAGTGGTCGTATCGGTGAAGATCCCAAGGGCATTCCCAACAATCTGATGCCTTATATCACACAGGTTGCCGTGGGCAAGAGAGAGAAGCTTGGTGTCTTTGGTGATGACTATGACACACCTGATGGTACCGGCGTTCGTGATTATATCCATGTGGTGGATCTGGCTATCGGCCATGTCAAGGCTATTGAGTATCTGGAGAAGAAGCCGGGACTGGATATCATCAATCTTGGTACAGGCAAGGGTTACTCTGTATTGGATATGGTGAAGGCATTCTCAAAAGCCTGTGGCCATGATCTCCCTTATGAGATCAAGCCTCGTCGTGCCGGTGATATTGCCATGTGCTATGCTGACCCCACTAAGGCCTGGGAGGTTCTTGGATGGAAAGCAGAGCGCAATCTGGACGAGATGTGTGAGGATTCCTGGAGATGGCAGTCTCAGAATCCCAATGGATATGAGGAATCAAAATTATAAATTCCACCAGAAGGATCGTTCTCAACGATCCTTCTTTTTTATTGCCTCCGCAACATTTGAGGCTGTCGGGGATAGGATGTTATATCAATTCAGACAACCGGACTGTCAGTCAGAAGAATTCCTTCCAGTTCCGGTTGTCTGAGTTGATATGAAATAGAGTAGCTAAAAATAAGCCGAAGTCAGAAGATGACTTCGGCTTAAATTTAATGTGTTTGATTTAGAAAGAATTAGCCACAGATGTAATCAGCAAGACCTTTGATTTTGAAGCATCCTGCGATGGCACCCTGATCGGATACGCCAACACACTGAGCAGCGTGAACAGCGGCTTTACCAAATACAGGTGTCATGTTCTTTGTGGCTTCTACGCCTTCTTCAGCAGCGGCTAAAGCAGCTTTGATGACGCTTTCCAGTGTAGCGCCTTCAGCTTTGGCAGCTTCAGCAGCGGCATTGGCAGCCGGAAGAATAGCATCATAGATGGTGCGCTGACCAGCTTCACATTTACCACGTTTCTGAACGCCTGCAGCGAAACCTACCAGGTAAGCAGCCAGTTCTTCAGCACCGATTTCGGATTTGCCTTTAAGGGCTTTGCCGCCTTCCATAACGCCTGTTGACATCAGGAAGCCCATGGTTGAAGGAACCAGAGAAGACATCTTCATGCCGCCCTTCATAAGCATCTTGCCGATATCACCACCGGCAGCTTCAGCTTCATCTCTCATGAAACCGGGAAGAGAGCTGTAACCTTTGCTCATGGTCAGACCAAGGTCGCCGTCGCCAAGTTTAGCATCCAGTTCACACAGATATTCTTTCTGTGCCATGAAGATATCACCTACAGAAGCAAAGAGATCCGGAACCTGTTCAAATGCGATTTTTTCCATTTTATCGATATTCCTCCTAAGGAAAGTTTTATGTTTCTTAAATTAGTTATTTCTGGCAGATAAACGGTGTGCAAACCGGATGATCCATGTAACCCTTCAGTTCGTCGTTCATCTTGCAGATAGAGATAGAAGCACCGGCCATTTCCATGGAAGTAGCATATTCACCAACGATGGTCTTGTAGATGCTTACGCCCTTAGCAGCCAGGATTTCACGAATGTCATTGGACATGATGTAGAGTTCTTCAATAGAGGTTGCACCCAGACCATTGATCAGAACAGAAACTTCGTCACCATCAGCCAGAGGCATATCGCCAAGGATTGTGTTCAGAGATTCTTCGCAGATTTCACGGGAAGTCTTCAGCGGACCATTCCATACGCCCGGTTCACCATGGATACCCATACCCATGGCCATCTCGTCTTCAGCCAGTTCGAAGTTTGCATGACCAACTTCCGGAATGACGCAGGGGGTCAGAGCGAAACCAACGGTACGTGTGTTGTCTTTAGCAAGCTGAGCAGCGGCCAGAACAGCGTCCAGATCAGCACCTTCGTCAGCCTTAGCACCGGCAGCCTTGAACATGAAATAGATACCGGCTACGCCACGACGTGTAGCGGGATCAGCATGAGAGTTAACATCATCGGCACCAACGATGCTCTTGCATTCGATATCATCCATATCGCACAGATCTGTAGCCATATCAAATGTCATGATGTCGCCTGTGTAGTTACCATACAGATAAAGAACACCGGCACCGGCTTCTACTTCTTTAGCGATGTTGTAGATCTGTTCGGGTGACGGAGACTGGAAAACACCACCGACACCGCAGCCATCGATGAGACCTTCACCGACATAACCAAGGAACAGCGGCAGATGACCTGAACCACCACCTGTGATGATGGCAACCTTGCCGGGCTTCTTGTTTGCGATGCAGTAACTTCTCAAATCGCCTTCAGCGTATTTGACCTTGTCCGGATGTGCAGCATAGATACCTTTCAGCATCTCGTCAACATAGTTTTCCGGAGCATTGATGACTTTTTTCATAATTACATGACCCTCCTCTAGCCTATTTTTATGATGCGGCAGATTTATTCTACCAGTTTATCATCAATAAATAACACCACTTTATTTGTTACTTATTAATAATTCGTTCGTTAGCCAGCTGCTTGGCATCCTGACAGGGCAGGACTACAGAGACAACCAGGGCGGCTACCCAGATTAGCATAACGGTGTTGCTGGGTTCTTTGCCAAAGTAAATGGTAAGTGTTACGTATAAGAAGCAGATTGCTGTTGCGATCTCAATAAGAAGAGTGATCATCTTCAAAAGAGTCCCCTGGCACTTGTACATGCCTTCTCTAACAGCCACAGGCATACGCCACATCTCCAGAGGCATAAATTTCAGACCGGCAAATAGAGCTCCGGTCAGAATCCAGAGGATGATGGGCAGTGCCAGATAGAACAATGTGATATTGATACCGGCGATCTTTCCCAGGGGAGCGGACGGATCGTAGCGGTTTACTGTACAGATGATAGCTGTAGCGGTCAAAATGACCTGCAGCAGAAGCGAGACCACTGTCAGAATAATCAGGGGCTTTGTCCAGGGAATATTGATAACCTGGCCCTTTTTTTCGGGAGTATGAAAAACGGCTTTGTGTGATTTGTAGTTACGTTTTTTCTTTTTGGTCTGCGCCATGAGAGTATGCTTATTCTCCTTAAATCGATAATATAATAAAAAATGTACTAACGACTTTTTACGTATAATCTTAGTA
>JAGHUB010000035.1 GCA_018065025.1 Candidatus Equihabitans merdae | reverse complement strand
ACTTGTATGAAGAAGGTCTGCGATGAGCGTAAGGTTCCCAGAGAGGCTCTGGCATATGTCATCGACTCCACAGGTGCTCCCATCTGCGCCCTGCTTCCTTTCTCAACATGGGCCGTCTTCTATGCCGGTGTCTTTATGGAAGAGCCATCTGTTGTAGAACTTGGTTATGATGGTGGTATCGCTACTTATATGCATGTCGTACCCTTCATGTTTTATCCCATCATAGCTGTCATTCTGACCTTCCTCTTTGCCTTTGGTGTTGTGCCCAAGATCGGTCCTATGAAGAAGGCTTATCAGCGAGTAGCAACAGGAGACCTTGGTCTCATTAAACCGGTACAGCCGGTTGGTGAAATGGGTGACTATACAGTAGCCGGTATGTCTGAGAATGCCGAGACACAGGCCGTTAAATCCATGTTGGAGTCCAAGCCCCGTAAAGAGGTGCCTCCGGGAAAAACCATCGATTTCGTACTGCCTATGGCTATCCTGATCGGTGTCACAATTTTCACCGGCGATATGCTGATCGCTATCGTATGCACCATCGCTGCCTGCCTGCTTCTGTTCGTTCCCAGAAAGCTTATGACATTTGACCGCTTCAGCACCTTGTTTATTCAGGGCTTCGCTGACATGCTGCCTGTTCTGGCTATTCTGCTGGCATCCTTCCTGGTTAAAACAGCCTGTGGCGAGATGAACCTGAGTGGCTATGTCATCTCTCTGGTAGAGCCCTACCTCACACCGGCAGTGCTTCCGGCAGTTATTTTCATCATTCTGGCCGGCCTTACCTTCATCACCAGTTCCTTCTTGGGTATCGAAGATATCGCTTTGTCCATCGTTGTTCCTTTGACTATTGCTCTCAACGGCAACATGCTTCTGACTCTGGCAGCAGTTGTATCCGGTGGTGTATTCGGCAGCCATGCCTGCTTCTACTCTGATGCCACTATTTTGTCCAGTGCAACTTGTGAGATTGACAACATGAAGCACGCTGTGACTCAGGCTCCCTATGCTGTCATCGGTGCAGCATTATCTGTCGTTGCCTATCTGGTTGCAGGTATCGTCATGTAACAGCGTTATTGACCTATAACCCTATTTATAGATGTTAATAAAAATACAGACTTGCCAATACCGGTAAGTCTGTATTTTTTCTTTACGTATTATAATTCGTTTTTTCTTTATTCTTTATTCTGACTTATTTTTGACTTCCATGCTTTTTTATAGCCTGGAAGGTTTCTTCGCTGATGACATGCTCGATTCTGCAGGCATCTTCCTCAGCGATATCTGCCGGAACGCCCAGGAATGTCAGCATGTCTGAGATGACTACATGGCGTTCATAGATGGTGTCGGCAATGGCACGACCTTCTTCAGTCAGTGTAATATAGCCCTCAGGTGAGACCGTGATCAATTGGGCTTCTCTTAAGGTCTTCATAGCCAGGGAGACACTGGGTTTACTGAAACCAAGTTCAGCGGCAATATCCACAGATCGGACTACCGGCTTCTTCTGACTCAGACGAAGTATAGTTTCAAGATAATTTTCTTTGGACTCAGTTCTTTGCATTGGATTTCTCCGTTAACTAATAGCGGTTAGGTTCGTACAACGCCTGTTAGTGTAGCATATTTTTTGATAAAAAAACAGCAGACCATCAGGATCTGCTGTCAGTTGATTGCTTTAATTGTTTTCCGGGTTAGATTGTTCTGAACTTGGTCAGCTCACCTTTAAGAACCTGAGCCAGGGGAACATAGAGAACAGTAGCCAGAATCAAACCGGAGGCACCCTGCATCAGGTTTGGCAGGATAGACATGGCTGCAGCCCCCATACCATAGAGGAAGATTTCCGGGATGAAGTAACCGATGGCTACGATGATCATATCGATGATACCACCGATGATGACGATGACCAGAGGTTTCACTTTCCTGCCGGACAGATAGACACAGGCAAGACCGCTAAGCAGTCCTACCAGACCCTTAACAATGAAGGTGATGGGAACATAGATGAAGTATCCACCCAGAAGATCGGCCAAAGCGGAACCGATGCCGGCAGCTAAAAGTCCCATCTGAGGACCTAAGATGACGCCGCAGAGGATAACCATGGCATCACCGGGATGGACGTAACCGGATGTGCCCGGTACCGGGATACGAATAACCATAGTAGCTACACAAGTCAGGGCTGCCAACAATGCGGCAACAACAAGTCTCTGAATCTGTTTGTCTTTCATAGTAACTCCTTAAAATCTAAAACAACTCAGGAAAGATTAAGCTTACGATAGAGCTTTGATCAGCTCCCCAAGAACCGGTTCGAATTTGGCACCGTACCAATGCTCTTCATCACCGGCTGTACACTTGATGCATTTGAGCACATAGTCTCCGGCGATGCCGGCAGCATCAAGAAGGCTGTGTCCTCTAAGATAGGCTCCGGTAAATGCAGAAGCGAAGATGTCGCCTGTGCCGTGACAAGTCAGGGGAAGTCTTTCGTGACAGTGATAGTTGTAATTGCCATCTTCATAAACCACGATACCGGTAGTCTTTTCATCATAACTGACACCGGTCAGGATAATGGTAGAGATGCCGATATCTGTCATGGCCTTACAAAGTGACTTCACATAAGCTTCATCGTATTTTTCTTTGTATTCATAGCCGGTCATCAAACAGGCCTCTGTGATATTGGGCAGGATGATGTCTGCTTTTGTACAAAGCCTGGTCATAGCCTTAACGAAATCCATGTCAAATATGGAATAAAGATTACCATTATCTGCCATAGCCGGATCACAGATGATGGGGGCACCATCTTTCTTCATGGTGTCGAAGATATCGGCCACATAATCGATCTGCTTGATGGATCCCAGATAGCCGGTATAGATGCCGTCAAAGGTGAAACCTTCCTTCTGCCAATGCTTCTGAATAGCGGGTATGTCCTCTGTCAGATCCCGGAAGGTGAAGCCGGAAGTTCGGAAACTACCGCCGGTATGAGTCGATAAGACCGCTGATGGCAGGATGACCGTCTCATGTCCGCAGGCACTCAATATAGGAAGGGCCACGGTGAGAGAGCATTGACCCAGACAGGAGATGTCCTGAATGGTCAGTATTTTTTTATATTCCATTATGAATGAGCTCCGTGATTGTCATTATTTTTCACATGCATGTTTACTAATGAACGATGCTATTGTATGCTAAAACTGTCCTTATAAAAATAGATAAAATCAATTAATAAAATAATGACAGATTATTTGACTTATGAATAAGACAGATTACAAATACGCAAGCGTTTACAACCATTTCAAGAAAATGATCGAAGAGGGAGCTCTTGAACAAGGAAATCGCCTACCCTCTTTATTAAAATGTTCCAAAACTTTGTCTGTCAGCAAGACCACAGTGGAAAATGCCTACTTTATGCTTTCAGCAGATGTCTATATCATAAGTCGCGAATAATCCGGCTATTATGTTTCCGGTCGTCAGAAGTCTGCTATTTCTTTAGCTTTGACAGAGGATTCTGCGACATATTCAAAGAATCGCCAAAAGGCTTCTGAGAAAGGGGCTGATCCGAATGCTGTCCGATATGACCTGGCCAGACTTGGTGACGATGCTTCTTCCTTCCGTATGGATCTGTGGCAGCGGTACCTGAAAAGTGCCATCCGCGACGTAGACCGTATGGTTACCTTCGGGGATCCGCGAGGAGAATACGATCTGAGAGAAGCCATCTGCGACTATGTCAGAAAGAACAGAGATATCTATTGCCGCCCTGAAAACATCATCGTTGGGGCCTCTACACAGAGTCTGCTCATGCAGATGCTGCCTATGCTGAAGCATTATGGCGTTAGAAATGCTTCGGTACCGGCCAGAGGTTTCGAACGGTATGCTCACATTTTTCAGTCTCACGAGATTCCTGTTGATATTCGTCGAAAGGAAGCGGACGTTATCTATGTATCACCATCGCATATGACCGTGTGGGGAGATGTGATGCCCCTTAGTCGGCGTTATGAGATTCTGGAGCACAGCGGAAAAGGCCACCTGATCATAGAAGACGATTATCTGAATGAATTGGTCTTCACCAAGCAGCATTGTCCCAGTCTTT
>JAGHUB010000334.1 GCA_018065025.1 Candidatus Equihabitans merdae | reverse complement strand
TGCTGTCTGAACCGCTGCGAGGCGGATCCATGAAGACCACATCCGGAGCTTCGCCCTGGGCAGCCATTTTCTGCATAACCACGCCGGCATCCCCTTTGATCACCTTGATGTTCTTCATGTCATTTTCTTTAATGTTAAGTCTGGCATCTGCCACAGCGTCACCGTTTAATTCAACGCCAACTACTTCCCGGGCAGTCTTTGCAGCCAGCATGCCGATGGTGCCGATACCGCAATAGGCATCCAGTACCTTCTCTTTGCCTGACAGCTGAGCCAGTTCCAAAGCCTTGCTGTAGAGGATCTCCATCTGAATGGGATTGACCTGGTAGAAGGATTTGGATGACAGGCGGAAGGTGCAGTCACCGATGCGATCATGGATGTAACCGGGACCATAAAGGACATATTCCTTGTCGCCAAGGACCATGGATGTCTTACCTGTATTTATATTCTGAACGATAGATGTGATTTCCGGGTGACGTTCTGTCAAACGTTTGATGAACTGACCCTTGTAGCGCAGCTGACCATCAGCGGTAACCAATGTTACCAGCACTTCATCAGTACGACAGGCACAGCGCACCTGAACATGACGCAGGAAACCATAGCCACCATCTTCGTCATAGGGTTCGATACCCAGAGCCTTCACCAGACCCTTGATGGTGGTCATGATCTTGACGGCTTTCTCATTTTCGATGAGACAATCTTCAATGGCGACGATACGGTGTGTACCGGCGCGATAGGTACCGCACACCACTTCGCGATTATGTCGGCCAAAGACGCGGTTAACTTTATAACGATAATGAAGAGGCTCTTTCATGCCGATGATGGGCTCTACTTCACCAAAACCGGACAGAAGCTTGCGCTCCATCAGCTGCTTGGCCATCAGATGGGCCTGATAAGACTTGTCTACGCCGTCACAGCCACCGCATTTGCCCACGTAAGGGCAGAGGTACTTGGACTTGTCGATGGTCTTCTTGATCGGGGCCTGGTGGGCGTTGTTTGAGGGACGATTAGTCTGTGCCGGGCGATTGCCCTGCTGGGATCTGTTGCCTGAGAAGTGCTTACCAGACCCGTTGGGTTTCTCCTCAGAGAATCTCTTGCCGGCAGGTGTTTTTCTGCCTATGCCCTGGTCTTTGCGCAGACGAACATATCCTGCTCCGCCATCTTTGCCGGTGTATTCCATACGACTTGCAGGACGTCTGCTCTGGCTTGTCCTACCTTCAACTCTTCCCTGAGCACCCTTTCGTCCCTCGGTTCTTCCATTTAATTTCTTATTATAATCGGCCATATCGGTCTCCTATTTATTAGTTTGATTGCCTATCCACATTTACCGCAGGCAATCTC
>JAGHUB010000338.1 GCA_018065025.1 Candidatus Equihabitans merdae | reverse complement strand
CGATAGATCTAGGTCTTGGCCGTGGAGTTGTAACGACAGAGGTAACGGGGAGCCGCATAGGTCACAGACAAGAAGCCGATATCAACGGGCAGATAGCGGTTGAGCTACTCGCAGAACTCATCGGGATCAAATTCTCCCATCAGCTTAAAGGCAGCTACCTGGCCTCTGGCGTGAACGCCGGCATCGGTACGACCGGCACCGAAAACATCCACCTCTTCACCTGTGAAGCGGCGCAGGACGGTTTCGATCTTAGTCTGAATGGTGTTATCGGTGTCACCTTGTTTCTGCCAGCCATTGTAACGTGTGCCGTCATACTGGATCAGCATCTTGTAGTTTGTCATAGGCATCCCCCTTGTCAGGTATGTCGTTGGTCTGTTGCGTTGTGGCAGATGTGCCTCTTTTTCCTCCTGTGGAAAATGTTATCACATCTTTTTTCTATCAATCCTGTGTCAGCTGGAACATCAGAATAGATAAAATGGTCAAAGCTGCAGTCTCGCAGCGAAGAATTCTGGGGCCCAAAGTCAGGCTCTTGGCACCGGCTTCAATAGCGGCTTCCACTTCATTTTCCTCAAAGCCACCTTCCGGACCGATGAAGATACCGATGCGCTGTCCGGGCTGAATATCAGCCAGAACCGCTTTAGTAGCAGCCATGCCTTCGGCCTTCTCGTAGGGAATCAGCACCAGATCCAGGTCCTTGGCTTCAGTCAAAGCTTCTTTGAAGGTCATAACCTTTCTGACTTCCGGAATCACGGTACGCTTACTCTGCTTGGCAGCTGCTTCGGCGATGGTGTTCCAGCGGTTAAGCTTAGTTCCCGCCTTCTTCTCATCCAACTTTACCACGGTTCGTCTGGTAACAACCGGCACCACATCGTGAACCCCCAGTTCCACCGCTTTCTGAATGATCATCTCCATCTTCTCAAACTTGGGCAGGCCCATATAGAGAGTCAGCTCATTGGGGAGCTCCGCGTCGCCTTTTTCGGAAAATAATACCTGGGCCCGCAGATCTTCCTTGCCGATCCAATTAATGCGGCAAGTGTGGACGTAGCCATTTTCATCGGCAGCTTCGATATCCTCACCCTCTCGCATGCGCAGAACGTGCAGGATATGATGAGCATTTCCCCCGTCTACATAGAGCGTATCGCCATTTATTTGGTTTTCTTCGATAAAGAATCGATACATGAAACTAATTTCCTTTTTTACATATCATCCGGAACAAAGCATTTTCCGATTCTCTTCAGACCTGTGGCATTAAAGCACGTCGGCCTCAGCGATGCGCTTGGCTGCTTCCAGAATCTCTTCTTCATCACGAACCAGAGCCATACGGACATAGCCTTCACCCGAAGGACCAAAAGCTGAGCCGGGAGTAACCATAACGCCGGCCTTGTCGATCAGAGCCATAACGAAATCGATGGACTTCTCGTAACGAGCCGGAATCTTAGCCCAGACGAACATAGTGGCGGGACATTTGTCTACCTGCCAGCCAACCTTAGTGAAGCTTTCGCACAGCAGGTCGCGGCGCTTCTGATAAGCATTTCTTGTGGAAATAACCACATCCTGGTCACCGGTGATGGCTTCAACAGCAGCCATCTGGATGGGCAGGTACATACCATAGTCCATGTTGGATTTCAGAACGGTCAGGTTACGGACCACGTCAGGATTACCCACGCAGAAACCGACACGGGCACCGGCCATACCATAGGTCTTGGACAGAGAATTGAATTCTACACCCACTTCCATGGCACCGGGATAGCTTAAGAAGCTCTTGCCCTTCTTGCCATCGAAGACCAGCTCGGAATAGGCATTGTCGTGAAGCACGATGATGTCATGCTTCTTGGCAAATGCGATGAGCTTCTCATACCACTCATCGGGAGCCAGAGCTGTGGTAGGATTGTTGGGATAAGACACATAAGAACGGCCTTGTCCGCGACATCCTCAGGAATCTCATCAAAATCGATGAGGAAATTCTTCTCCGGCTTCATGGGCATGTAGTGAAGCTGGGCGCCGGCAATACGGGGACCGTCGGCAAATACCGGGTAGCAGGGATCCGGCACCAGAACGATGTCGCCGGGATCAGCAATAGATAATGTGATATGAGCCAGACCTTCCTGAGAACCAAGCAGGGAAACCACCTGAGTGGCAGGATCCAATGTGACGCCGTAGCGACGATCATACCAGGCAGCAACGGCCTCATGAAGAGCCTTCATATCCTTGATAGCGTAAATATAGTTTTCCGGCTTCATGGATTCTTCGGAAATGATCTTACGAATAGCCTCTGAAGGCGGAATGTTAGGAGTACCAACAGACAGGTCGATAACCGTCTGACCGGCAGCTTCCTTCTTTTGTTTCATATTGAGAAGCACTGTAAAAATATTCTCACCAAAGCAATCCATTTTCTTAGCAAACTTCATCATATGTCTCCCTTGTTATATTGTTTTTAGGTTCAATCCTTGCGGGCCACAATGCCGTGCCATTCGCCCATCTGGTTATCTTCCAGGATAGTCAGGCCGGCCTTTTCCATGGCTTCGTAAACGATATGCTGGTGTCCTTCCAGAATACCGGAAGTGATGTAGACACCACCCTTCTTCAAGTATCTAACTGCGACAGGTGTGATGTCAAACAGTATTTCCGCGATAATATTGGCAACCACAATATCGTAACCCTGACCGTCATTGTAAGCCGGGTCATTTTCCACAGCAGCCTGAGCTTCTGCTTCATCCACAACATTGCCGATGACATAGGGAAAGTTGGCGGGATCAACGTCATTCTTCTCCAGATTGTCAGCGATGGCGGGAATAACCTGAGGATCGATATCGGTACCATAGACACGGCTGGCGCCGGTCTTCAAAGCAATAATGCCAAGGATGCCGCTGCCGGTACCAATGTCCAGCATGGTGTCGCCATCCTTCAGATAGCGGCGGATACCCTTGATAGCCAGCTGTGTGGTCTCGTGTTTACCGGTACCAAAAGCAGTACCCGGATCGATGCGCAGCACCATAGCCGGTTCCTTGTCTTCTTCTGCCGGCTCAGCTTCCTGGTCTTCCCAGGTAGGAACGATCAGAATATCTTCCACGTAGAACTGGTGGAAATACTGCTTCCAGTTGTTGATCCAGTCTTCCTCAGCTGTCATGGAAGTGGTAATGGTGCAGTCACCGATGTCTGCCAGATCACGAAGAGCATTCAGGTTGGCAGCAACATTGGCGATGACAGACTCTGCATCGGCATCGGCTTCCATATAGAAAGAGATGTCAGCCAGATGATCATCCTCCGGCATCTCCGGAACCACCTCACCGAAGAGACCCGTGTTCTGCTCTTCCGGAATCGGTGCCTTATCTTCAATCTCAACGCTGTAGATACCAAGCTCAGCCAGTGTGGCTGTCACCAGGTCTTCAGCTTCTTCTGTGGTGTGAATGGTGTATTTGATCCATTCCATAGTCTTATCTCCCTCTCTGTCCCTCACATTTAGAGACAGTCAGATTATATTTTCTATTATCCCATGACCACGATCATAACAAATGTCATGGTGATGACTGAGAAAAATGTGGTCATAACGGTTACTTTAGTGAGTGATTCCAGTTGGCAGCCATTGACACGGCCCATGATGGAAGGCATATTGGCCACTGGTACTGCCAGACTTACGGTAAATGCCCCCAGGATGGCAGGGTCGCTGATGAACTGCTTCATCACCATCATGAAGGCAATAGGAATCAGGATCTGACGGAAAATGATATAGCCATAAGACTGCTTGTCTTTGATCAATGTCTTGATCTCCATACCGGCCAGGTTAAGACCGATGATGAAAATGGACATGAAGGTGACGGCATTGCCTGCATAGCGGATGGCTTCAGTGATCAAACCCGGCAGACGGATGGGTACTAACA
>JAGHUB010000376.1 GCA_018065025.1 Candidatus Equihabitans merdae | reverse complement strand
AAGATTTCCCAGTGCACAGATCCATGTGTATTGGGAAATCAAATTATCGAATTATGTAAACTATTTTGAAGTGGTATTATTTTCCTTCAAACCACTTATGTCACGATCTTGATCTCGTTTTCACCTACATAAACAGAGCCGGGAGCAATGGTGGTTCCGGATTCTACGATGCAGTTCTGGATGCAGCAGTTATCACTGATATGAACCCCGTTGAGAATGATGGCATTACGGATAGTACAGTTGCTGCCGACGAAGACATTTTTAAAGAGAATAGCGTCTTCCACGTGACCATTGATGATACAACCGGAAGCAACCAGGGCATTTCTCACGCTTGAAGGCGGATTGTATTTGGCCGGCGGATTATCATCGATCTTGGTGTAGATGGTGGGTTCATCGTGCCAGAAATGTGCTCTGGTCTCCGGGTTCAGGAAGTCCATATTGGTCCTGAAGTAGGAATCCACTGTGGCGATATTACTCCAGTAAGATACCATCTTGTAGGAATAAATCCGCTTCAGATCCTTGTAACGCATCAGGATATCCTGAACAAAATCGTAGCGGTCTTCCATGGCGGTCTTCTCCAGCAGTTCGATGAGGAGATGACGGCGCAGCACATAGACACCGGTAGAGATCAGATGCTCGTTACTTATCATGGGCTTCTCATTGAATTCCACGATACGGTCATCGTCATTAACTTTAATGACACCGAATCTGGTGACATCCTCGTTATAAATTTCCTTGCTGACCACGGTAATGTCAGCCCGCTTGGCGATGTGGAATTCCAGAATTCTGTTGAAATCCAGCTTATAGATACAGTCACCGGGAGAAATGATGACATAAGGTTCATGGCATTCTTTCAGCCAGCTGATATTCTGAGCCATGGCATCAGCTGTACCACGATACCAGTAACTATTGGTAGTGGTTATGGTAGGCGGAAAGACGAAGAGGCCGCCTTGCTTTCGACCGAAGTTCCACCACTTGGATGAACTTAAGTGCTCGTTAAGGGAACGTGAATTGTACTGGGTCAGTACTGCCACTTTCTGAACATGAGAATTGGTCATGTTGGAAAGGGCAAAGTCGATGCTTCGATAAGAGCCGGCGATGGGCATAGCTGCCACGGCACGCTTGTCAGACAAGGCCTTCATACGCTTGGTGTTGCCGCCGGCCAGGATGATACCTACTGCTCTCATGCTTCTACACCTCCTCTTTCCTCTTCAAAGACATCTTCGATGCTGGTGGACTTGATGATGGCACCGCCTGAGGACAGGCTGCCGCTGGGATATTCATAAGCTTTGGTCCGACCGATGATGGCTGTGTTTCTGCCCACGGTGACATCTGGCGGGATCACAGAGTTCTCACCGACAGTGACAAAGTCTGCATTATAAACACGCTTGTCGTAGGAACTCTCTGCGTAACTGCCGAAACCAAGGACGGCATTTTCTCCTACCACCGTATTCTTGCCGATGATAGCCTTATCCAGACGGGCCCCCTTACAGATTCGAGCTCCACTCATAACGATAGAACCCCAGACACTGGCACCTTCTTCGATAATAACACCGGGGCCAATGACGGAGTTGTGGACTTCGCCCAGGATTTCAGCACCTTCTGAAATGATGCTGCGATCTGTGATAGCATTTTTAGCTATATAGGCAGCATGCATGTTTTCTGCAGATGTATAGATGCGCCAGAATTCTTCATAAAGGTTGAATTCCGGCACCAGATCGATCAGTTCCATATTGGCTTCCCAATAGGATGCCAAAGTACCTACATCCTTCCAATAGCCATTGAACTGATAAGCAAAGAGTCTCTTGCCGCTATCCAGTTCATGAGGCAGAACATGCATGCCAAAGTCCAAAGCACTCTGATTCTTCATCTCGATCAAAGCACGTTTCAGTACCGGCCAGCTGAAGATATAGATACCCATAGAAGCCTGTGTTCCCTTGGGATGTTCCGGCTTCTCCTGGAATTCTGTGATACGGCCTCTTTCATCTGTGACACAGATACCAAAACGAGAGGCTTCTTCAATGGGAACCTGACGTGTGGCGATGGTAATATCTGCCTGATTGGCTTTGTGATAATTGAGCATGATCTCGTAATCCATCTTGTAAATGTGATCACCTGATAAGATCAGCACGTAATCCGGATTGTAATACTGGATGTATTCAAGATTCTGATAGATGGCATTGGCTGTACCTGTGTACCAGTCTGAATTGCCCATCTTCTCATAAGGCGGCAGAACACTGACACCGCCGACGTTGCGGTCCAGATCCCAGGGAATACCGATACCGATATGTGTATTCAACTGAAGAGGACGATACTGAGTCAGAACACCTACCGTATCAACGCCTGAGTTGATACAGTTACTCAGAGGAAAGTCGATGATACTGTACTTACCACCAAATGAAACTGCAGGTTTTGCTAAGTTCTGTGTCAGAACCCCAAGTCGGCTTCCCTGTCCGCCGGCTAAAAGCATAGCTACCATATCTTTTTTAATCACTGGCATCACCTCCATGATGTTAATCATGTATTTTTGTTGTAAATTATATCATAATTCAGTGAAAATTGACAAATCCAGTGAATATTCTGTCGTAAATATGGGCAAAATGCATATTTACAATCAAATTTGCACATCAAATCAAAGAATACCCTTATATTTTGGGGAAACCATTTGGATTTTTTCTGCAAGAAAGTTATAATAAATATTATCAATAACTATGTCCTCAGGAAGGAATTCTCT
>JAGHUB010000292.1 GCA_018065025.1 Candidatus Equihabitans merdae | reverse complement strand
GATCTCGGTGATGTCGTCATTGACATTTTTTACAACCATATTGCCTGCCTTATTCATAGCTTTCTGGGTGCTTAAGAGAACGCGAAGACCGGCAGAAGAGGTGTAAGAGAGCTTTTCAAAATCTAAGGTCAGGTCGGTGATGCCATCCAGAGACTTCTTCAGAAAGCCTTCCAGATCCGGGGCAGTGGTGGTGTCCAGGCGACCATCCAGTGCTATATTAAGACTGCTTCCGTCTTTTGTATCAGTAATTGTCATGAGGAATCCTCCTTCTGGTTTTATATTTACATCCGGGCTTTGATTGACGATATTAACGTGATAATTGTCTTCAAAGCAAAACCGGAGGTGTTTTTGTTTATCAACGTTATCTACTATACCATATCTGTCACGAAAAATGACGACAGATAATCATCCTCGCTTAAGTTACATGATAGAAAACTGAACGATAGCGATGATGATGCAGACCACAGCCATGATGGCAGCGACCCAAAGATGAACCTTCTTCTCCAGAGCCAGGATGCCGAAGAACTCGCGTACGAAACCATTGGGCCAGAAGTACCATTTGGTATCACCGGCAATGCCTTCTGCGTTCAGACCTACTCTTTGAGCCAGGATACCGCTTCTGAGGATGTGGTAGTTGGTGGTAGCAAAAGCAACTTTTGCATGGGGATTAAGCTCATCGATGATCTTCTTGGAGAAGAGGAAGTTTTCGTAGGTGTTGCGAGATGCTTTCTCCGGAATGACTTCGTATTCTTCGGCACCGTGGGTCAGCAGATAAAAAGCCATAGCAGAACCTTCACTCATGACTTCATTGGGACCCTGTCCGCCGGAAGGAATATATTTGAGAGGCTTGCCGCTGGCGATCTCCTGATCCCAGGCATAACGGATAGCTTTGTTGACACGGCCTCTAAGCAGAGGGAACAGACCGCCTCGCTTGTCGATGGAACATCCTAAGATAATGATGTAGTCCTTATCGTATTTGGGAACGGCTCTGGCAGCCACCCATCCCATGATAGCGGATCCCGCCAGGATACATTCGAAGTAACACAGCATCAGCAGCAGATAGAGGGGGATGACCGTGTTAAGAACGATAAAGAGAGGCTTGTCAGCCAGACCTAAAGGAACAAAAACCGATGACATCATTTTGTCTGCGATGAAGTAGATGGCAAATGTACCTCCTACATACAAGGCAGCTACCAGAAGGCTCAGAGCATTTTGCAGACAGACTCTTTCATGTTTCATCAGAGAAATGTTGCTGATGCCAAGCAGGAGGCAGATAAACATGATGACAAAAACAGCATAATAGGAAAATATTCTGGGAAATGCCACAATAGACTGATAGGCAAAAAGCAGGCTGTCTCCCTCAAAGGTGGGTCTGGTGAACAGATAATGGAAGGTAACGATCAGGAAGACCCCGTGGAAGAGGATGCTGCCGATGAGACCGATATTAGTATATGAATAGATGGTCCTCTTCAAAGATTTTGATAAAGCAAAGGCCATGATCACCGTCGTGATGCACAGGTAGAGCATAATATAAATCATAAGGATTACCTCATTTTCATGACATGCTGCATGATTTCTGTATATAATCTATCATGACAGGTGGTGAAAATACACACCTATTTATTATAGAAGCAGGGTGCAGGCTCTGATGACCGGCACCTTAACTTAAGTCACAGGAGCGCCATTTATATGATTGCAACAGAAGAATATAAGAGCCAACTCTATGCGGAGTATTACAAGAAAGTACTGGCCTATCTCAACGGACGGGTCAATGATTATTATCTGGCAGAGGAATTGGCTTCAGATGTCTTCCTTAAGGTATTTGAGAAGCTGGATAAGTTTGATGATACAAAAGCATCCGTTTCTACCTGGATCTTTACCATCACCCGTAATACGCTGATTGATTATTTCCGTACCAGACGTGTCCATTCCGAGATACCGGAAGATATATCCACAGAGTCGGACATCGAAGAGAATTACTGTAAAAATGAGATGTTGGAGACCCTGGCAGATGCCCTGGAATCACTTCCGGAACGAGAGCGGGACCTGATCATCCTTCACTATTATTCAGGTCAGACCCTCAAGGAAGTGGGAGA